>JAVBOF010000109.1:0-3213 GCA_031550915.1 Eubacteriales bacterium
CGCGGCTAAAAATGACACGCGGGCGGTTTACGACGCAAAAGTAAAAAAACAGTAAATAAAAAGGCGTTCGATGGGTGTGCCGGTAGCCAAAAAAATTAATAAAATGGATATATAATATCTCTATTTTATGTTGACAATTCAATTATTTCTATGATAAAATTCACGTTTATTGACAAAACGCCGTTTTTGCGCTATACTTTTTTAATAACGTTTTTGGAGTCGGAGATGTTTATAGTCGGCGATAAAGTCGCTTATCCGATGCATGGAGCAGGCGTCATAGAATCCATCGAAGAAAAAGAAATTTTGGGCGAAAGAAAGCAATACTATGTATTGCGTTTTGCGCTGGGCGGAATGAAGGTTATGGTTCCGGTTTCAAGTGTTGAAGAAGTCGGGCTTAGAGACATCATTCCAGATCCGATGGTTTTTAAAGTGATTGAATTCCTTAAAAAAGGTGAAAATACTGAATGTGATAATTGGAACAGAAGATATCGCGATAACCTCGATAAGATGAAAACCGGTGATATTTTCGAAGTTGCGGATGTAGTCCGTATGCTTTCGTTGCGCGATAAAGACAAGGGACTTTCCACCGGAGAAAGAAAGATGCTGAATAACGCGCGTCAGATTTTGCTTAGCGAGCTTGTTTTGGCGAGCGGCAAGGATGAAGACGAGATCCAAACAATAGTAAGCGAATCAATTTGAATACAGATGAGCCCGGGATATATGTTGATCCCTTTTTATATCGGCTGTATAAACCAAAACCAGGCCATAATTGTTCCGTATTTACGCCATAATACCTTACTAATATAATTATAAAGGCGGAATAATGGCAAAATTATACAGCCACCGGATTTATATTTTATTTTGAGGTAATGCGATGAAACAAATATTGAGAGGGTTTATTATCCTCGTTGGTGCAGGCCTGGGCATAGGCCTGATTTCGCTTGTTTTTTATTTACTGCCCGTTTTTGACGTCGACCCTACCAGATTATATCCGTTAGTATATTTACTCATCTTTATCGTCGGCGGAATACTATCGGCTGTGATCTTTTTCTTTATATCTAAAACAATAATACGCGGACTTGAAAAACTTAAGGCATGGATAGACCATAAACTTGAAAACGTACCGACTACCGATATAGTCATCGGTTCGCTGGCGCTTATCGTCAGCCTGTTGATAGCCTATCTGATAAGCAGTCTGTTCCGATCGATAACATTCGTACCGCTGACAGTTTTCTTAAACATAATCATTTATGTTTTTTGCGCATACCTCGGGCTTACTATATCGCTCAAAAGAAAGACCGATCTGCCGCATTTCTTCCGCCGCGGCGAGAGAAAGGAAAAGGAATCGAAGACCTCGAAAAACGCTACAGTTAAGATCCTTGATACAAGCGTTATCATAGACGGCAGGATATTTGATATATGCCAGACAGACATCGTAGAAGGCACTATCGTCATACCTGGCTTCGTACTGCAAGAACTCAGGCATATAGCGGACAGCGGGGACGCATTGAAGCGCAATAGAGGAAGGCGCGGTCTGGATGTCTTGGGCAGGATACAAAAAGAGCTGGATATGAAGGTCATAGTCACGGATAAGGATTATGATGATCTAAACGAGGTCGATGAAAAACTGCTTCGCCTGGCGAAGGATATGAAAGGGAAGGTTGTGACCAATGATTATAACCTCAATAAGGTCGCGGCTGTTCAAAATGTACCTGTACTAAACATAAATGAGCTGGCAAATGCCCTCAAACCTGTTGTATTACCAGGTGAGGAGATGAATGTGACCATCGTAAAGCAGGGGAAGGAAGCCGGCCAAGGAGTAGCGTACCTGGATGACGGCACGATGATAGTGGTAGAGGGCGCGAAATCATTGCTGGGGGACACACTCTGCGTTGTGGTAACCAGCGTGCTGCAGACGTCAGCGGGAAAGATGATATTTGCCAAGATGAAAAACGGCGAAAAGGCCATGTAAGAACAGGACGCAAAAAAACCAATTCATTGCTGATCGGGGCTCCGTTACAGACGGAGCTTTTTTTGTGTGTCAAGGTCATACGGTAGGTCTTGTCCGCATATAAATCAAATACGATACAAAAGTAAACAAACCAAGGGAGGATAATTATGGCTGTCAGAGAAATCGAAGAAGGCCGCCCGGCAAAGACCCGCTCGCATACCGTGATGATCGAGAACCGTGAAAGGATAACTGTGACAGGCGTTGAGGACATGGACAGTTTCAACGAGATGGAAGTCATCCTTTTGACCGAGGCCGGCTTTGTAACAATCATAGGAAGCGACCTGCACATAAACCGGCTCAACCTCGATGATGGTCAACTCGTGGTGGAAGGACTTATACAGGGGTTGGATTATAACGATCACGAAGAATTGAGGCAAAAAGGCGGCAACGGCATCTTTTCCCGTATGTTCCGATAGGCGGTGATCTGATTGTTCGACAATACTCTAAATCAAGGATTCGAATTCCTGTGGGCGGTGTATGGCGGTGTTGTAATCGGATTATTATATGATTTTTTCAGGATACTGCGCCTGACATTTAAGATGGGCAGGGTACTTGTTGCAGTGCTGGATATCTTATTTTGGTTGATTGCGGCTGCTATAGTAACGTTGGTAATAATCGTTATGAACGGCGGTACGATAAGGCTTTTTGCCATTGCGGGATGTATACTGGGGAGCGCGACCTATTTCGCGGGACCGAGCCTGTTAATAATAGGGTTGTATAACCGCAGCCAAAAAAAGATTGAGGAATTGAAGGCAAGTGAAGGAACGGATACCGAGAATTTATAAATATTTTACGATTTATTACGATATATTAAGCAGGGTATATGATTTTTGTGGTAGAATATATATCCAGCAGCCGTATTTACACCGGAGGATTTAATGAATAACTCGTATGCAAAAGCAGGCACAAAAAATAGCAGGCGCAACAAGCCTAAGAGGAACGGCAGAAAGCTCGCGGTAATGATTTTGATCGCGATTATCATTGTGCCCGCAAGCGTGGTCGTGTTCAATACGCAAATGCAGATATCGACGATTAACGATCAAAAGGCACAGCTGGAAGTTGAACTGGAAAAGGCAAAACAGAATGAAGCGCTTTTGCAAAGCAAAATAAGCTTTACGCAGACCGATGAATATGTAGAGCGTGCTGCCCGCGAGAAATTGGGCTGGGTCAAAAATGACGAGAAGAAATTCCTGCCAATAGTC
>JAVBOF010000112.1:0-12182 GCA_031550915.1 Eubacteriales bacterium
CAAAAAAGAAATTTTAGAAGGCAAAAATGTGGCTGTTATCGGTTATGGTTCCCAGGGACACGCCCATGCGCAAAACCTGCGCGAAAGCGGCGTAAATGTCGTAATTGGGCTATACGAAGGTTCAAAGAGCGCAGAAAACGCCAGGAGCGACGGGTTTACAGTTGTGGATACGGCTGAAGCTACTAAACAGGCGGATATCGTAATGATGCTTGTCAATGATGAAAAGATGAAAGAGATCTATGAAAATGGCGTTGCCCCAAACCTTTCCGAGGGAATGACCCTGTGCTTTGCGCATGGTTTCAATATACATTACGGGCAGATCGTACCTCCGGAATATGTAAACGTAATTATGGTCGCGCCTAAAGGGCCCGGACATACGGTTAGGAGCCAGTACCTTGAAAACAGGGGGGTCCCCTGCCTGATTGCGGTTGAAAACGACGCGAAGGGCAACGCTAAGGATATTGCACTTGCCTATGCTTCCGGTATAGGCGGCGGAAGGGGTGGTATACTTGAGACTACTTTCAAAGAGGAAACCGAAACCGATCTTTTCGGAGAACAATGCGTGCTATGCGGAGGCGTGGCTGCACTTATGAAGGCAGGCTTTGATACGCTTATAGAAGCTGGATATCAGCCAGAAAACGCCTACTTCGAGTGCATACATGAGATGAAGCTGATAATCGACCTTGTAGTTAAAGGCGGCTTGTCGTTTATGCGCTATTCAATTAGTGATACGGCTGAATATGGCGATTATACCGTAGGTGACAGGATAATAACGCAGGCTACAAAAGATGAGATGAAGAAAGTTTTATCTGAGATTCAGGATGGTTCTTTTGCGAGGAAATGGCTTAAGGAGAATGCAGACGGCAGACCTTCTTTTGCAAAGAGAAGAAAAGAGGAAAGCGAATTGCTCGTTGAAAAAGTGGGCGGCGAGCTAAGGGAAAAAATGAGCTGGAGTGAAAATAAATGAAGAGTGACGTTATGAAATCCGGTGTGGAGAATGCGCCCAAGAGATCATTGCTAAAGGCAATGGGATATACCGGCGACCAGATAGAAAAACCCCTAGTGGGAATAGTAAATTCCTTTAACGAGATCGTGCCCGGACATATACATTTACAAAACATTGCGCGTGCGGTAAAGGATGGCGTTTTGATGAGCGGAGGCACGCCGATGGAGTTCAATACCATAGGCGTATGCGACGGACTGGCTATGGGGCATGAAGGTATGAAATATTCCCTGTGCTCCCGTGAGCTGATAGCGGATAGTATTGAATGCATGGTACGGGCACACTGCTTTGACGCCCTTGTATTTATTCCGAACTGTGACAAAATCGTCCCCGCGATGCTTATGGCAGCGGCCAGGTTGAACCTTCCGTCGATATTTGTTTCGGGAGGGCCAATGCTTTCTGTAGAAGGTTTGGACCTGAACACCGTATTTGAGGCCGTTGGCAGCGTAAGGGCCGGTAAAATGGATGGGGCAGAACTTCAGCGCGTTGAGGATGTCGCCTGCCCCGGTTGCGGGTCATGCTCAGGCATGTTCACAGCCAATTCCATGAACTGTCTTTGTGAAGCGTTGGGTATGGCACTGCCCGGCAACGGTACCGTTCCTGCTGTATTCGCGCAACGGATACGCCTGGCAAAAGAAGCAGGCTGCCGAATTATGGGGCTTTACAATGAAAACATATGTCCTGCGGATATCATGACTGAACGAGCTTTTCACAACGCCTTAACAGTCGATATGGCGCTTGGATGCTCAAGTAATTCCGTGCTTCATCTGCTTGCTATCGCAAACGAGCGGAATATCGCGTTGGATATAAATATGGTTAACGAAATAAGCGGGAAGACTCCAAACCTATGCCGCCTTGCCCCAGCAGGCAAGCACCATATGCAGGACCTTCATTTTGCCGGAGGCGTTTCCGCCGTAATGCGCGAACTCGGCAACCTGCTTTATCAAGACACGATAAGTGTTACGGGGCTAACCTGCGGTCAGAATATAAAAGCTGCCGAGATAAAAGATAAAGAGGTTATTCAACCGTATACACCGACTGGGGGCCTCGTGGTTTTATTCGGTAACCTTGCGCCGGGCGGAGCGATAGTCAAACGCAGCGCGGTAAAGGCCGAAATGCTCAACTTTACCGGAACAGCAAGGGTTTTTGATTGCGAAGAGGACGCTGCAACCGCAATATATGGCGGCAAAATACGTAAAGGCGATGTTGTCGTTATTCGTTACGAAGGCCCCGCAGGCGGCCCGGGTATGAGGGAAATGCTAAATCCAACCTCGGCGATTGCGGGTATGGGATTAGACAGCGATGTCGCGCTCATAACGGATGGGCGTTTTTCCGGCGCAACGCGAGGTGCGGCTATCGGGCATGTCTCACCTGAAGCGGCAAGCGGAGGGCTAATCGCCTATGTTCACGACGGCGACAATATCCACATTGATATCGATAACCATTCCCTGACTTTGCTCGTATCAGACGAGGAGGTAGGGCGGCGTAAGCAAAATATGTCTTTGAAACCACAGCAGGAACTAGCCGGCTATTTAAGAAGGTATGCGGGGATGGTATCGTCGGCGGATAAAGGGGCGGTATTATGCTGACGCTCGACAGGATATATCAGGCGGGTCACGCGTTAAAGGATATCGTGCGAAAGACGGATCTTATCTTGGCTTCCAACATAGCGTCCGGATGCGAACTCTATCTTAAAGCGGAAAACTTGCAGATCACGGGCTCGTTTAAGGTACGTGGCGCCTACTTCAAAATGACTACATTAGCCGAAGAAGAGAGAGCGAATGGCGTCATTGCTTGCTCCGCTGGCAATCACGCGCAAGGAGTCGCGTTGTCGGCGCAGCGCGCCGGAATAAAGGCGACGATATTCATCCCGAGCGTTGCCCCACTTTCCAAGATAGAGGCTACCAAGCGTCTGGGAGCGGAAATCAGGCTGATAGACGGCGTGTATGATGATGCTTATGAAGCAGCTATCGCGTTCCAAAAAGAAAACGGCTGCGTTTTTATACATCCGTTTGACGATGTTGATGTTATCGCCGGACAAGGCACAATAGGTCTGGAGATATTGGAACAGATGTCCGGCGTTGACGCCGTTATTGTGCCGATTGGAGGCGGAGGCTTGATTTCCGGAGTTGCGTTTGCTATAAAAAAACTAAACCCCGGATGCAAAATATACGGTGTTCAGGCGGCTGGCGCAGACAGTATGTACAGCTCGTTCAAGGATAAAAAACGCGGTTTTTCAGAGAGCGTTTCTACTTTTGCGGACGGTATTGCAGTCAAAACCCCCGGGGAACTCACTTACGAGCTTTGTAATGAATATGTCGACGGGATCGTTACGGTAACGGATGATGAGATTGCAACCGCAATCCTGACTTTGATGGAACAGCAAAAATTGGTGGCCGAGGGTGCCGGAGCGGTTGCTGTAACTGCGGCGATGTTCGGCAAGCTACCGGTAGAAGGGAAACGGGTATGCGCTATTGTTTCAGGCGGCAATATCGACGTTAATATCCTTTCACGCGTTATAAACCGGGGATTGCTAACGACAGGGCGCCTATCGGAGCTGAAAATCAAAATGCTCGACAAACCCGGGCAGCTGAACGAAGTATCCGCTATAATCGCTGATATGGGCGCAAATGTCATAAAGGTTCTACACAACCCGGGCGGAGAAAACACAGATATTATCGGCTGTTTTTTGCATATCTCAATGGAGACGAAAAACAAAGAGCACCTTTTAGATATCAAGAGGGCAATTCAAAATGCCGGATATACTATTGCGGAGGATTGATATGAGAAAAATAATTTTCACCGAAGACGCGCCCCTTCCAATCGGGCCCTACTCCCAAGCCGTTTTGCTAAACGGTACGCTTTATTGCTCCGGTCAGATCGCTGCCAACTGTTTAAAAAGCGGCATTTCGGAGCAAACGGAAATCGTTTGCAGAAACATAGCCGCCGTTTTAAAGGCGGCGAATATGGAGCTGCAGGATGTGGTAAAATGCACTTGTTACCTTGCAGATATGGCCGATTTCGCAGAGTTTAACAGTGTTTACGAGAAATATTTCACACATAAGCCTGCTCGCTCTTGTGTCGCTGCCAGAGAGCTTCCGAAGGCGGCGCTCATTGAAATAGATGTTATTGCCGGACAGGATAACAATCATTGATATTCGAATGCAGCCATGCTTTTAAAAAGGCATTCTGCTTCAAGCCAATGCCGCTTGGCAAAACACACTTTCACAGCCGCTTTAAGGTGTACTGCATATGCGGCCGCTTGGTATATACAGGACTGACTTCGTTAATTATCCCTTATATCCGTAGATGGTGGAAGGTAAAACATCACTATTTATGCATTATGGATTTTAAAATATGCCATGTTATTTGTTGTACGGCAGTAGACATAAAGATACTTGATATTTCTTTGCCAGCATTATAATATATCTGTAGATACAACTAATCGCAATACTTCAGTTATAATTGCTTTGTCATTAAGAATGTAATATTCATCAATATCATGTATTTATATCCCGTTAATAGAAAACAACTAAATCTTAATATATACAGGGAGGACTTATGAAAATAAAAGCGGCTGTTTGTTTTAACAAAGGCGAGGATCTAAAAATCTGTGAAGTAGATCTTATGGAACCCAAAGCTACGGACGTTTTGGTAAAAATGGTTGGCTGCGGAATTTGCCATGCTGATTCATATGCAATAAATCAAGGTGTGCCAATTCAGCTTCCTGCGGTGTTCGGTCACGAAGGCGCAGGTATCGTTGAAAAAGTTGGCAGCAATGTAACGAAAGTCAAACCGGGAGATCATATTGTTTTTTGCTCTTATAATTGTGGAGAATGCGAAGAATGCTTGGAAGGAATGCCAAGCTGTTGTGAGCGCTGCGATGAAGTTGACTTCGGAGGCGTATATGCTGACGGCGGCAAAAGGCTTTCCTTAGACGGAGTAGAGCTTTCCGCATTTTTTAGCCAATCCAGTTTTGCAACCTATGCGATAGGAGACCAGAATAATGTTGTAAAAGTAGATCCCGATGCAGACCTTTCAATGCTAGGGCCATTGGGGTGCGGTATACAAACAGGCGCGGGTTCCGTCCTTAACCGTCTGAAACCACCGCCAGGAAGCTCATTTGTGGTGTTTGGCTGCGGCGGCGTTGGACTGAGCGCTTTAATGGCTGCTAAGGTTTCCAGTTGCAGCATAATAATCGCTGTCGATATCGTTGAGAAAAAGCTGGAACTGGCGAAAGAGCTGGGGGCAACACATACAATAAACGCTTTGAAACAGAATGCGGTCGAAGAAATAATAAAGATAACCCGTCGAGGGGCAGATTTTAGTATCGATACCACCGGAAGGGAAGAAACGATAAATGACGCGTTGATATGCCTGAAACGAAAAGGCAAAGCCGCGGTTGTAGCAAGCACCGGAGATAATATCATTGGCATTAAAATGCAGCCTAACCTTATGGGAAAATCAAGAACGCTTGAAGGAATAGTCCAGGGCGACTCCAACCCGTTCACATTTATTCCAAAATTAATAAGGTTGAACAAAGAAGGTGTTTTCCCTTTCGAAAAACTCATAACGTATTATGATTTTGAAGATGTCAACCAAGCTTTGGCGGATATGCATAGCGGAAAAATCATCAAACCCGTATTGAGGTTCAAGCAATAAGCAAGCGTAGGCCAAGTAATGTTGATAGGACGCTTATACTTTTCATGGCACAAACAAAAAAGGCTTAAAAGCCTTTTTTGTTTGGATATGTGTGGTAGATTTTAATCTAACGCCCTATAACTATTTGTATACGATTTCCTTCCTGCATTTATCCAACTCATCCATAAACACCGGTTCCCACCATTCGTTTGTCGGCATCGGGAAGCAAACATAATTTCCGTTTGCCGCTTCTTTCATAACTCTTTCCCTTACCATTTTGCGCAGGTTCTCCTCTGTCAGCGTCCCGGCAATAGCCATAGAATCATATGTTTGGAAATCGTTCCACGTATTGAACATCAGTTTCCCCATGGTTTGTTCTTTCAACGCGGGTATATTATTGATGCACATTCCATTGAACGAATCGGCTCCAATTTCTGCAATATCGGGCACGATCTTTTCAACAAGCCCGCACGAATGCATTTCAAATAGTTTTCCCTTTGAATGAGTAAAATCTATAACCCGTTTCAAGTTCGGCTTGAATATTTCTCTCCAAAGATCCGGTGAGATGATCATGCTTCTTTGCACGCCATAATCATCATGGAAGCTCATGATATCAGGGTCATAATATTGGATGATCTTTTCAAACATCTTTATTTTGTGGTTGGCTATGGCTTCGATGAGTTCCGCCGATTCCTCCGGATTATCGTATAGTGCCATCAACGCGCCTTCAAAGCCTAAAAAGCTTTGCATTCTTTCAAATAAGCCTACGTGAGTGAAAATCATTACGAGCTTACTTCTGTCAAATTCCGCCACTTTGTCATTCACTACTGCAGCGTCCCAATCCCATTTATCCAAATCCGGAAAAACTATTTTTTCGCGCCATTCACTAACATCGTTAAGCATAGGCGGAAAAGTATGGTCCGGCACAGGTGCCGCGCCGGCTACATTATATACCCAAGGTGTCCCAAACCAGTCCAAACCACCCTGGTTATCGAACGGACGCTCCATAAATCCATTACTTTCAAATAATATAAATGCCCCCTCCATTAGGTCTGGCAGATGATCCGGCATCTCATGTTTGTAGGCTTTTAAAAGGTTGTCTCTTTCTGATATTGCCATAAGCTTTCTCCTTTCGGGTTTATTATTTATATCTCGTTAAGGATACAATTCAAATTCGATCTTTCGATCATAAAAAACCAAGCCCCCCTGCGCTTTCCCGCT
Organism: Eubacteriales bacterium; assembly: GCA_031550915.1. Classification (GTDB taxonomy): domain Bacteria; phylum Bacillota; class Clostridia; order Christensenellales; family MGBC116941; genus JAVBOF01. Next base: position 6,866 of record JAVBOF010000112.1, read on the forward strand.
CGAGAAAGCGCAAGGGTATCGCATTATGTTTGTACTTTTTTCTGCTCCGCACCCAATACATACAAATATATTATATCACTGTATTGAGGTCAATTACCTGTTTTATTTTCTTTTTTGGACTTAGCATTCCAAACTATCGCGCAAATTGCGAATATTACACCGACGGCAATTACGATACCTTGCCAAAACATCGTCGATGGCGAGTAAATCGTCGTTAGCTCTAAGAATATACTTAGCATATTATTCCTCCATCAATTTATTTGTCCTCTTCTTTGGGAGGTAACTTAATCGCAAACTTTGCAATGATAGAAATTATCGCCCATAGAATGACCATTGCTACTGTGCTTTGAATCAAAAAATTAACGAATACCATATTTTAGCCTCCTTTACGCGACAACTTTGTCTTTGGATACACTGTTTTCCCTGAAGTATCCTTTTTTGCCCGGAAGAATGAGATTAAGAATTGCGCCCAGTACAATTGATACAACTACAGTAACATAAGCTATGCTTACTCCCGCCATGTTCAGGGCGGCAGGCAGCGGGGTAAATGTCCATACCAGGAACAACACCCAAACAGCTATAAATGTGGCTGCGGCGGCGGCCTTAGAGCGTTTCCAAAACAATCCGAAGATCAGGTTCCAGAACACCGGCGCTATAAACGCACACAGCCAGATTGCGCCGTCTCCAATCGGAGGCAGCCCCCAAGCAGATGCAACCGCAAGGGCCGTAACGACAGCGATACCAATCTTTGTATACTTCTCAAGTGATTTCGGGTCCGCATTGGGTTTACGGAGGGGCTTATATATATCCATAACGAACATAGTCGAAACACCCATCGAAGTTACGGCAACCGTCGAAAGTATCGCTCCCAGGAAACCCGCAAGCAATATTGCCAATAACCACGGAGGCAGCAGACTGGTCATCATTTGTATTGTTGCCGTTTTCGCGGGCGCCTCCAACCCCGCTAACACTTGCGGCATTGCGTTGGTCTCATACATTGCTCTTGAGGCCAAGCCAAGACCGATCGTTATTATTCCGAAAAAGAAATTAACCGGCAAAGCAATACCAACAGATTTTATTATCGACCTTTCATTTTTTGCCGACATACACGTCTGCAGGCTCATCTGGCTGATAGACGACGAGAACATGACGGCAATGGAAAGGCTGACAGCGAAAGCAATGAACATATCCGGTGTGCCAAAAATACTCAACATCTGGGTTTGGTTTGTATCATGATAATATTTGCCAACAGCTTCCCATCCGCCGGGCAATTGCATAGATATGAATATAAGAGCAAGTATCAACCCAATATATGCAATAACAAGGTTGAACATATTAACCCAGCCGATTTGTTTCATGCCTGCAAGAATGACGTAGAATATTCCACAAACGCCTCCGATCACCAATCCTAGCCTGATGCTGACAGCGCCTTTAGTCAAAGAGCTAAAAAGGATTCCCAGCCCCTGGGCTTCAAGCGTCAAAATTCCAAATACAAATATAGCCATTATACAAGAACAGATTACCCTCAAGAATTTGCTATCATAAATAAGATATATGAGTTCGGGAACCGTAGCAACTTTGAAACGCCTTGCCCATCTACCCGATGCGTAACAAGCGAAACATAAAACAAAGACATTTGCTAACGGGAACCATGCGGCGAGAGCTCCAACTCCCCACGCCAATTCCGGAAAACCAAAGATATGCACACTACCAAGAATCGCAAGCCCCAACGTTACACCTACAAGCGGAGTGCTCATATCCCGGTTGGATACAATGAACGCCTCTGCTTTGTTGAGGGCCATTTCTTTCTTTTCCTTCTTATGCAGGTAGTAGCCGCATCCGCCGATAACTAAGATTTCATAAATGATGACAGCAATAATAATACCCATATTACACCTTCCTTTTCTCTTTTTTTGGGGAGCAGAATAACGAGATTTTCACCTCCAGACATAATTTGTGTTAGCTTGGTTGTTTGGAAATAATCAAATTAACTTTGCCTAGATTCCAGAAAAAGTCTTTTAATGAAATATAATTCAATTAGTCGAGAAATTTCGGGTGTTAAGAACTCCAGTGTTGGAAAAATTCCGGGGCTTAGAATTTCGGGTGTTGAGAACTCTGGTATTGGAATAATTCGGGGTGTTAAGAATAGGGGTAGTCTCAGTTAATCGACGTAGTGAAATACATTTGTACTAATATACATTAATGTTATACTTGGTGCAAGTATTTTTTATACTGACATATCGTATTATTAATGTTATGATAATTAGATTAGGCTTAATAGTAAAACTGCCAGATAATAACAATCCGGCAGTTTTATTATATATTAAATATTTGTCAGTTTAAAAAGTTCTTTACTATTTTCATAGCCTATAAGCTTTTTATCATTGTCTGAAATATCACAATTATCAAACCAAGTACATGCAACACCCACTTCTTCAAACGGGAAGTCGGTCGCAAAGAGTATTTTCTTGGAGCTAAATTCCAATATAGTGTTTATCAATGGGGCAGTACGGAACTGGCCGCTGGTCGTGAACCACATGTTATTGCTCATATATTCGTATAGCGGACGTTTTGCGGGAATACCCCTCTTTTCTCTTGCTATCCGGCTCTGTGTCCTCCAAATTGTAAACGGCAGCATTTCTCCAAGATGCCCAAGTATATACTTTAATTTGGGAAATTCATCAAACAAACCGGAGCACATCAGTCTCAGCGTATGCACAGCCGTTTCCACGCCGAATGTCCAAGCGGCTCCCGCAAGCCATGGATGGCCTTCAATCTGCCTGGAGTTGCAAGGCATTGAATCACGGGGATGCATATAGAACGGGGTATCCAGCTTTTCAACTTCCGCCCAGAAAGGACGGTATATCGGATCGTCTAAATACTTATAATCATCAGGATTATCTATATTCGAGTATCCGTTTACAAGAACGCCGACACACCCCAAATCCTTTACGGCTCTGTGCATTTCCAGAATCGCGGCGTCCGGATCTTGCATCGGTAAAGCAGCAAAGCCACGGAACCTCGTTGGATTCTTTGCTATAGCCGCCGCCATAGTGTCGTTTGCTTTCTTTGCGGTTTCTACTGCTATTTTCTTATCATAAATTGCCTGAATAGCAGGAGAATTAAGCGATAATATCATCATTTGCATCCCATATTCATCCATTTCCTTCAAACGGATATCCATAAGATCTAAAATCCTTTTTGAGAATACGGGCCATACATCAGGCGGAAAATATCTTTCAGAATCTCCCAAGGTTTCTTCAATAGCAAAATGCTCCTCTAATCCAATCTTGCCTTTCATATCATGTCTCCTTCTAGTTTTATAAAATGAGTTTTATTCAATCACATATTACCAGCTATAAACGTATTCCAATCAATTGGTCATTACAAACGGTAATGAACTATCGATAAACATATTCTTAATGCTCATTATACTATCTTTTGCATCAACTATAATAAGTTTTCTTTCAAAAAATCTAAAGTTATTTACCCTATATCTTCGGTTACCGTTATTAATTGTTTATCACTGTTGTCTTCTATTAATTATATATATAAAATCCGTTAAAACCAAAGTAAAAACATTCCATTTGTATTTTGGAATCCTGGATCGATAATCCAAAGAAAAGCGCTAATAGTTCTATAAAAAGTATTATAAAATAGCTGACTAATACTGTCAATTTCGTTATCTATGTCAATAAACAGGATAGAAGGCGCCGAGACAGACTAGATGTATGGATTTCCGTCGGTGCCAGGAGTTGTTGGCGAATCATGTCAAACAGCCTGTAAGATATTCCCTTACCCTACCACCTTGTTATAAAAGAAGTTTACGGCGCGACAAAAGATGTTTTCGAGGTATACAAAGTCTTTCAAATGGCGAGCATTACGATTTATAAAATATCATGCAGCGGATTTGAGGACGCTGGTACGGCTGCCAAAGTAGTTCAGCAAAAAAACCACTTCTATTGAAAAAATGGTTGACCGTAATGGTATTGTCTAAAGCAATCAATAGCAGCTCCGGAAAGTCCGGAGCTGCTTGCTAAACATATCTATAGTTTTTATCCCCTGATTTTGTTGCGGGATACCCTCAGTCTGAATATTACCAGCACCATCGCTCCTGCCAAAAGCATCACTACCCCAATTACAAACGGCAGCGTTGTATTTTCGCCAGTTTTCGGAAGGTACGGAGCCTTCGGCTCTTCGGTTTCACTGACTGTGGCTGTTGCGTCGGGTATTGGTGTCGGCGATACCGAAGGAGTCGGCGTTGCTTCAGGCTGCACTACCGGCGGGCCTTTCGGCGGCGGCTCATCCTGTATCTCTGTGATCTTGCCGTCGTTTACATAGGTTATCTTGCCCTTGTTTACGATTTCCGTACCGGGATTGATATCATCGCGTACTATGAAGTTAAACTGTACACTGTCACCAATGCCGAATCCAACCGGAACTTTATTAAAGTAGAGTTCAACAGAATTTATCCTGTCGTTCTTTATCTTGGGCGCCGTAAAGCTAAATGGTTTGCCCGCGTCGATTCCCGTATAAAGCTCCTGCGCGGTCGTTCCGTTCTTTTCCGTATATATCCTCACGCTATAAGTCAGCCCGCTTCCGCCTGCAAATGCCGGTATAACTGCGTCTGAGAATGTGAGCTGGTTTGGCATTATATCACGTATAGAGAATTTTTCTACTTCATTGCTTTCCGGGTTATGTATTCCTTCAAGCACATATGTTATCTTTGCGCCCGATATAACATGCTGCGTCGAAGGCATTTTAACGAATTTTTGCTGTATAGCATCATTCACAACGATCAACTGCAGCTTGCTATCGCTGATACCTGCACTGACCTTGCCAGAAAGCGCCGTATCCAAATTGCCAAGCGCGAAACTGAAGCTGCCGTTTGCGCCGCGGGTAGCAATGACAGGCACTGCGGCTTTGAGCCCGATATGGTTTGCCGGGACAGTCGTTTCGCTCAGGTAAAGGGTATATGTCTCACCCGCGTTAGCTGCAAGCTCAGCTCCGGTAGCGTCACGCATATGGAAGTTGAACGATATGACGCCGTTCGCGTCAGTCTTCTGCTCGCCTATCCCTATGTATTTTGTCCCGTCTGCAGTTGCAACAGACGGCTTTGTTAGCTCTTTATCAAGGTATAGCGTGAATCCAGCGTTCTCAAGCAATTTGCCTGAGTCATTCTTCTTGATAAGGTCAAAGCCTGTATCGGAAGGCTTCGCCTTCGCGTTTCCTATCGTCAATGTGACCGTCCCCGCATCCATGCTCGCCATCCCCTGCCAGTCTGACGGCAGCGTATCGAGGCTGAATGCTATCCCTC
>JAVBOF010000169.1:0-31335 GCA_031550915.1 Eubacteriales bacterium
GGGTGAAGGTTATAAAAACCTTGGCATAATTTCCTGCTGGGATATCCCCCCACTCAACCAATGGTGCTGGGGCTATATCCAGGGCGTAAATTTTGCAGCGAAGCGAGCTGGTATCAAAGACATAACCGTCCGTCATCATTATGCTAACAGTGCGTCGGCCAATCCTGAAACACAAGCTCTTGCGGCAGCCTGGTATGCAGATGGCGTAGAGTGTATCCAGTGTAATTCAGCCGGCGGAAACAATTCTATCATTGCGGCGGCAACCGCGGCTAACAAACCTGTGTTTGGCGCAGACGCAGATTTGTCTGGGGAAGGCCCTACAGTAATTACATCGATGGTCGTAGACCGTACTAAAGTAACCAGGGATGTCCTGACTAGCGTCTATGACGGTTCATTCAACAACAATGATGGTAAAGAAGTTTGGTTGGGTGCCGCCGAAGGGATTTCGAGGCTTGCCCCGTGGACGAGTAATCGCTTTAAAAATTATACTGAAGCTCAATATCAAGAAGATATCAACGCTCTCAAGAATGATATAGAAAAGTGCAGAACCGGCATGATCACGCCGGTTGATGCAGTAGATATACATAAGCTGCAGGAATTGATGGGCGATGATCTCGTCATTAAGGTCGATCACATCACTTGATCTTGCTAATTTTTCAATATTTTGCGTGGGCATGGTCCTGGTACGGTATCCATGCCACGCAAAATATAATAAAGGAAAACATAAAGTATGGATAATCAGACAATACGCGCCGATGAAAAATTTCTTAAACTTGTGACAAAAGAGGGATATGCAAGCCTGATTGCTGCGTTTTTAACGATTATTCTAGGTCTTTGTATTAGTTTTATTCTTCTTTTAATTTTTGAAAAAGAAATCGCTCTCGACGCTTTCCGAGTCATGATCACCGGTAGCTTTGAGACAATCGGCGCACAAAAGGGCATAGCTCGCGTTTTATTTTACGCCACCCCTTTAATGTTAACTGGTCTTTCGTTTGGCTTCACACTGAAAGCGGGAGTGTTCAATATCGGCGTAGCAGGTCAGTTTGTTATCGGCTTGCTTGTCAGTGTAATTGTTTCAATTCGCTGTACAGGCATGTTCGGTGATTTCTTATGGCTGGTGGCGATCCTGTGCGGGACTTGTGCAGGAGCCGCTTGGGGCATGCTTCAAGGTGCTCTGCAGGCATTTTTCAACATTCACCCTATTGTTTGCGGTATCATGATGAATTATATCGGACTGTTTTTGATCACAGCGGTTTGCGAAGCGGATCCACAAGTGTATGCAAAAGGAAGAGGCTGGACAGAGGTAGTACCTCCAGAAGCTATTATGCCTGATGGCGGTCTTGACCAAATATTTGGTAAAACATCGGCAGTGAACATTGGCTTGTTTTTTGCAGTACTTTTATGTTTTCTCGCTTTTTTCCTTTTGAAAAAAACAACATTTGGGTATGAAATCAAGGCTGTTGGGTTTAATCCATACGCTTCCCAATATGCAGGCATTAGCATAAAGAGAACAATAATAATGACCATGTTGTTCGCAGGGCTTTTTGCAGGGCTGGGCGGAGGAATTCAACATCTCAGCGCCGCAGATACGCATTATGCGATCACTGATGCATTGCCGCAGCAAGGCTTCACAGGTGTGTCCATTGCCTTGATTGCTGCAGGCAACCCTATAGGCGTAATTTTCGCAGCAATATTTGTTGCATTCATTCAGGTCGGCGGGCTTGGCATGCAGGCGTATGGACTGCAGCCCGACTTTGTCAATATAATAACATCACTCATCATTTATTTCTGTGCTTTTAGTTTTGTATTCAAGCATTGGTATAGCAAACTTGTCATAAAGTTGAGGAAAGCGAAATGATAAACACTGTCTATTTTTTTGGGCAGCAAATGCTGTTGTGTCTTGTACCTTTAATGATCGTTGCGCTCGGAGGAATCTATTCCGAGAGAAGCGGTATCATCAATTTTTCGCTTGAAGGTCTGATGCTTGCCGGTGCCTTTGCCGGTGCCTTTTTTCTTAGAGGTACGCAGGATATACTTCCCGGAAATGTGTCTTACCTGCTTGCTCTCATTGTCGCCGGATTGGCGGGAGCCATTGTGATGATGATGCACTCCTATTCATCAATTTCCCTCGGAGGGAGCCAAATCATCAGCGGCATGGCGGTCAATCTGCTGCTGCCTGCATTGACGATCGTTCTTGCCAGAGCAATTTTGGGCGTACTTCAGGTTGGTTACACAAACAGGTTCCTCATTCCTAAAATCCCTGTTTTGTCAGATATCCCAATAATAGGTCCTATTTTTTTCCAGCAAACTTATATTTCAATGTTTGTCGGCTTTATAATGTTGATCGTTACAGTAATTTGCTTCAAAAAGACAAGGTTTGGAATGCGCCTCCACGCGGTTGGCGAACACCCCCAGGCAGCTGAATCACTCGGTATCAAAGTTGCATCAACACGATACAAGGCGACAGCAATCTCAGGTTTTTTTGCCGGACTTGGGGGATTGGCATTCATCGTTCCCAATGCGTCAGAATACGCAGCAAGTGTTGCCGGATATGGGTATTTAGCCTGTGCCGTGGTAATATTTGGTCAATGGCAACCGATGCGTATCCTTTGGGCTTCGATTTTCTTTGGCTTTATGAAAACGATCGCTAGTGTGTATACAATAATACCATTCTTTATTGAGCTGGGTTGGAGTGCGTATGTTTATAAAGCGATTCCTTACATTGCGACGATAATCATCCTGATTTTCACCTCGAGAAAGTCCAAACAGCCAGCTGCACTAGGGGTTCCCTATGTCAGATCGTCAGACTAGAAATGTCTAAAGATTGTATCGAGCGCATTATGATCTGTTGCATTGTGTATACCTTACCATATAAATGATGCCATCAATGGATGTCGCATATTAAACTGTGTTATGAAAGACGAACAAGAATAGCGGAGAGGTTAACAATGGGAGAATACATATTTGAGATGAAGAATATCGTTAAATCATTCCCTGGAATCGTTGCAAACGATGACATCACCATTCAAGTTCGTAAACAAGAAGTGTATGCCTTGCTTGGAGAGAATGGAGCGGGCAAATCTACGCTGATGAATGTGCTGTTCGGCCTATATCAACCGGACGATGGAGAAATTTTCATTGACGGAGAGCATGTTAAAATCCACTCTCCTAACGACGCAAACAGGCGTGGAATTGGCATGGTGCATCAGCATTTCAAATTGGTCAGCAATTTTTCTGCACTACAGAATATCGTGCTCGGTGTTGAAACGATGCGGCGAGGATTTTTAGATATGATAGAACCAAGGAAAAAACTAATCGAATTGACGGATCGATACCAGTTAAAAGTAGATTTGGACATGTTGGTTTCGGATATGACAGTAGGAATGCAGCAACGTGTAGAAATATTAAAAATGTTGTATCGCGAAAACAGCATCCTTATTTTTGACGAACCCACGGCAGTGCTCACTCCCATGGAAACTGAAGAACTAATGAAGAGTATCGAGGGGCTTGTTGCTGAAGGAAAATCTGTTGTATTTATCTCGCACAAACTAAACGAGGTAATACGGATCGCGAATCGATGTTCTGTATTGCGGCGTGGCAAAGTTGTTGGAATTGTTGATATAGAAAACACAACCAAGGAAGCACTGAGTGAAATGATGGTAGGCAGAAAGGTAATGCTGAAGCCTGAAAAAGTGGATGTTATGGCGGGAAAGGCACTCATGAACGTCCGTAATCTCACAATCCACGGCCCAAAAGGTCACAACGACAGCGTGAAGAATGTTTCATTTGACGTGCACGAAGGCGAGATACTTTGTATTGCGGGCATTGATGGCAATGGACAAACGGAGCTGGTTTACGGACTCACAGGACTGCGAAAAATAAATGGAGGAAGCATCATTGTTGACGGACAGGACATCAGCCATTCAAACATTCGATACCGCAACGAGTATCATATGTCTCATATTCCCGAAGACCGGCAAAAGTATGGTCTAGTTATGGATTATAATATTTCTGAAAACTTTATTCTGCAGACCTATTTTGAAAAACCCATTTCTAATAAAGGACTGATAGATTACAACATGGCTTATAACAATGCGGGTACGATGATAGATCATTATGATATCCGTTGTGCTCAAGGTGCGCAAACTATCACGCGAAATATGTCTGGAGGCAACCAACAGAAAGTCATAGTAGCTCGTGAAATCGAACGGCAGTCGAAGGTGTTGATTGCAGTTCAGCCCACACGCGGAATGGACGTTGGTGCAATTGAGTTCATCCATAAGCAATTGCTCCGTATGCGGGAAGAAGGCAGGGGAGTACTTCTCATTTCGCTCGAATTAGAAGAGGTAATGAATATTGCTGACCGAATTCTAGTAATCTATGAAGGTGAACTAGTCGGGGAGTTATATCCTGATAAAACCAATTTTCAAGAACTTGGTTTGTACATGGCCGGGGTAAAGAGGGACACTTTAACGTCTTGAAAATGGTCGAAACGCAAATACTTTTAATTACCATGTAAATATTTATTTTATGAAACACTAATGGAACATTACTTGATGGATAAACATACGCAGAATCATTAGTCGATTTAATTAAAGAATCGGTAATGAGATTTATTTTGTTGTGCTTCTTAGTAATTCTTTATTATATTGCCATGAATAAAAACAGAGGGAGTGTCGATTCCATCTGCTTCCTTCAATCTCAATTAGATATCAGTCTATGAAATTATGATATTTTACAATATATATACCGCACTGTATATTAATCACATGAGATTATATCCAAATTTATCCGTCCGATATTTAAGTGAGGTATCGTTATGTTATTAGATAAAAAATACTATTCAAAAAACATTGAACTTGTCGGTTATCATGATTTATGTGATCGGCCTGGTTTTCAGATGGCCCTTCAGGAAGCCAACGGAAAATATTATTTGTATATATCACATTTCCGGCATTCCGGATGGACCATTCTTGACGTAACATATCCTGAAGATCCACGTTTTATCAGGTTTGTAGAGGGCCCGGAACTCTCCGGCCAATGTACAAATAAAATCCAAGTCGCTGACGGTCTTATGCTATGCGCGCTAGGAACAGGCATTCCGTTTCTGCACAATATAGGCGCAGACGACCCATATATTGCCGGGCTCTATATCTTTGACGTAAAGGAAGATCCCGAGAACCCGAAATTTCTTTCTTATTGGAATGCGGGAGAACCTCAAAGCTGCGACAACATCTGTCTCGGCGTACACAGGTTTTTTTATAACGGCGGCAGATACGCACATCTTTCTTCAACATGCGATGGCTATTCAAATATGATTTACCGTATCCTTGATTTGCATGACCCAACAAATCCAATAGAAGTTGGGCGTTGGTGGCTTCCCGAGCAATGGGAGTCAGGTATACTCGATAAAGATAAACCTTTGGTAGACTTCCCACTTTCTCAGCCTGGTATGCACGGACCTCCATATATAAAAGGTAATTATGCATATTGCGGCTACAATGGCGGCGGAATGGTTATATTGGATATTTCCGATATCAAAGTACCTAAACTTGTAGGTCAGCTACATACGTATCCTCTTCTTGGAGGAAAGTTTGCGGGGTCAAGATGTCATACCGTTTTGCCGCTGTCTAAGCGGCCATATGCCATTTTCACCAACGAAGGAGAACGCTTTAATTGCTTTAACAAGGAAATCATCAAAAACCAGGCTCAGCCGTTGTGTACACTTGGCGTCGTCGACGTTTCTGATGTTACAGATCCAACACTTATTTCAATATTTCCATATCCCGAAGTCCCTGCCGGCTTCCCTTACGAAAACTTTAACGATTGCGGCATTGGCTGCCCCGGCCCGTTTGGTCCACATAATATCCATGAACCACATGACCACCCAGACCTTGAAGACAGAAGCGACAGGATATACTGCTGTTATTTCCACGCAGGTCTTAGGATATACGATATAAGCGATCCTTTTGTCCCTAAGGAACTTGCATATTTCATTCCGCCAAATCCAACCTCCTACAAATTTGATTGCTACTACCCCGGCCCTATGATCGCAACAACAGAGGATTGTGTAGTTGATAAGCGAGGATACATATATATGGATACTTTCCATGATGGACTGTATGTGCTAAAATGTAATATATAAGCCGCTTTGTGAGTTCAGATGTAAATAACACTCTCAATGATCGTCTCTCTTGTTCGTGTTGGCACTATAATAATATCAGGGATTCTATCTATCCCATTGGATAAACTCGATTAGAATATTATCCGGGCCGTAGATAAAAGCAACATACAGCCCAAAGCAAACAGCTGGTCCCATAACGGGTTCAATACCCTTTGTTTTGAAATATGCCAATTCCGCATCCAAATCATCCACTTCAAAGGCAATATGTTTTGTTCCCTGCGTTTTTGAATCAGTGTCGGGGTGGAGGCGCTCTTCCGGTACGGGTTTCGTTTCTCTGTTTTCGAATAGTTCAACTTCAAAGCCGCCTCCATTATCCAAAAAGGCCACTCTAAACCCCACTGGAACAAAATCTGTTTTATCTCTTAATGTAAATCCTAATACATCCTCAAACCACATTATTGCAGTTTCAAGGTTTCTGACGCTTATACCGACATGAAGCGGTTTATACCTTATCATAGACATTTTGCCAACCTCCTATTTGTAATTAAACGTTTAGTACACTTCCTGTTCCAGGCGGTTTATTATATCTTCCTGAAGATCTACACCCAGCTCCACAAAATACGCACTGTATGTTGCAACTCTCACCAATAGGTCCTTGTATTGTTCCGGTGCTCTTTGGGCAGCTCGGAGCGTCTCGGTGTCCACAATATTATATTGTACAAAGAATCCGCCTTCTTCTAGAAATGTCCTAAGCATCTGTTCAAACGATTTTATACTCGCTCTATCCTTAAGTGCATTTGGGCTGAATCTCATATTGAATACTGAACCATTTGTCAACTTCACATGGTCAAGCTTTGCGACTGAACGGTATGTTGCCACTGGTCCGCTAACGTTTCTGCCCTGGTAAGGAGAGATTCCTCCCTCTGAAATCGGCAGCCCCGCTTTGCGACCATCGGGAAGGGCACCAACAGCAGCACCAAGTGGCACATTCCCCGTTAGGGCAGCCGGAGAAACCGTCATAAGTGAACCACCCGAACCCCTAAGCGGAGTGATAACATCCACACAATGCATCAGCACATCATTCACAATATTGTCGACATAGTCTATATCATTTCCGAATTTTGGCGCATCAGTGAGTAGTTTCAAGGTTTTTTCGTGCCCTTCAAAATTTGCGTCCAAAGCGTCAATCAGTTCAGACATTGTTATTGCTTTATCCTCAAAGACTACTTTCTTTATGGCAGCAAGTGAATCTCCAACGTTTGGCGAACCGGATGGCGAAATAGATGACCGCGCATACTTCGTGCCTCCGTCCCACATATCCCTGCCGGTCTGTATCGTTCCTTCAAACAAGCTTGAATGGAATGGAATGGGTCTGTATTTTGCAAACATATGCCTATCCGAACTGCGGAATACTACGGATACCTTCATCACAAGTTCCGCCTGCTTTTTGTAAGCTTCCCAAACATCTTCATATGATTTGAATTTTCTTGGATCCCCTGTCTTTAGCCCAATCAATTTTCCATCGGATCTTCGTTTACCGTCGTTTAGCGCAATTTCGAGTATCATGGGCAAATTCACCAGAGTACCTGGAGTGTCTACTGATTTTCCTGCAACCGTAACGGTACTGCAGCCTGTAATGATATAATCCCTCGCATCCTCCAATTGATATCCGTCATGAAGCATTTGCTGTATTATGGTTTCATCGCTCATGAATTTAATTTTCCCTCTGAGCGCCTTAGCAACTTCGATAGCCTTTACGACAAAAGAGCTGGGAGTTTTTTTGGAAATACGAACAACAAGGTCGTTTTGCGTTAGCCTAACATCAAGATCAGCGTCAAGGCAAAGATACGAAAGCTCATTTACCGCATCCTGTCCACCTTTTGTCAGACCACCAATGTCTACGTTCATTGTTTGTGGCCATCCCGTAAAGACCTTTGATGTCGGTGTATCGTCAACATTCACGATACCGTTTGCTTTTATATAAAGCATCGATAGGAGCATCTGTGCAACGTCATCAGTAAGCGTACCTGCTTCCTTTTCCCTTGTGTAGAATGGATATAATGTCTGGTCCAGTCTTCCGAAGCACAGGCCGTTCCCCTGTCCTTCAATATTTAGCACTGTCCAGGCAAGTATTATTGCCTGAATAGCTTCATAATACGTCTCTGCTGGATTTGCGGGAACCTTTGCACAGATACGGGCTATCTCCTCGAGCTCTGCCTTTCTTTGGGGGTTATCGCAATATGATGCTTGTTCTTTGGCAAGCTTAGAATATCTCATGGCAAAATCAATAGCGGCTTTGTTGGATATCAACATCGCATTAAGATATTGCAGTTTTTCAAAATCTTCTGGAATAGTCAAATCCAACGCGTCGATCTCGTCTTCAATTTCTTTTCTTATCCCAAGCAACCCAATTTTAATCAATTTTTCATACTTTGCTCCAACGTGCGTTAGGTAATGTCCGTTGGCAGCGAATGTCGGTCCGCCTAAAAGCCCAGAGTGCATATACTGCTCCAGCAGCTCCGGTGGAACTTTATCCTTCCACATTTTCAGCAGTTCTCTATCTTTCCAATATTTGAGCAGTTCGATTGTTGCCTTTTTATCGCTCTCACTTAACGGCTCAAATGTGTTTGTTGCTCTTGTAGAAATGAGGTCTATTTCCTCGTTCAAAAACTGGGCATTTATTTCCGGAAGCAACATAGCCCCTCGCCAAAACTTTGTTATCCTTCCAACAAGCAATTCATCATCGTCTATAGCTATAGTGACATTGTTCAATATTTTTTCAAGAGCATGTGCCTGTCGGAACACCGGCTCTCTCCCCTCGGTCTCTTTATATGCTTCGGTCAGCAACAATGCCCTTTCCAAACATACGGAGGGTTTTACTATCATACGGTTCCTAAGTCGGGTTATCCTCTCTTTGTTCGCAATCATTTTTAAAACCTCACTTTTATCAAATTTAATACGATAATGAAACAAGTTGCCTAAATAGGCCATGCATTCCTTTTCTGTTAAATTCTGTGCTTATCTACGATATTTTTTGATGTATACAGATTATAGCGAGGGATTGATCAGTATCTTAATATTTGGTCTCCGCGCTTCCCTCGATAGAGCTAATCCCTGTTCAACACATTTTCCAAGTGGTATGATGCTTGTAACCATTCCCGGAAAATTTACTTTTCCATCACAAAGCATTTTGAGGTAAATTTCAACATCTTCAGCTGTGAAAACAAATGAAGGCTGCAGATCAATTTCCCTAACAAAGAAATCAGAAGGAATTATATTATCAGCCGGCTCAGTAACCTGTCCAACCATCATAACCTGCCCTCCTGATCTAGTGGAATATTGGAGGCAGTTGAAAAGCGAAGCTTTCGTTCCTGCACATTCGAACGAAACATCCGCACCATCGACTCCATTATCAAAAAACTCTATGATTTTTGATGCGAAATCTTCAGTTTCTGTTGGATCAATGCAAAGATCCGCGCCAAATTCCATCAACTTCGCAACCTTTAATGGCCCAGTCTGCAAAACAACAATCTTTTTTGCTCCGGCTGCTTTCAAAAGCCGCACCGTTGCCAGCCCAACCGGTCCTCCACCACCGCTTACAACAACATTATCGCCGAATCTGAACCGCGAAAGCCTTATTGCATGGACAGCCACACATATCACGTCGTAAAGCACCGCATCTTTTTCGTCAACATTATCCGGTATTTTAGCTAAGATAGTCCGCTCCACATCTTCAACAAGCATATATTCCGCATAACCGCCATCCGGGCCTCCAATTCCACGCGTATTATTCAATGCGTTTAAACATATGCTGGTGTTCCCTGTCCTACAAGGGCGGCAATGCTCCTTACAAAAGTTTGGCGGTCCGCATATAATTTTATCGCCTATTGAAAATCCCTTTACGCCTTCTCCAATTTCTGACACGGTGCCTACGTTTTCATGCCCAAGAACCATTCCTGTTTTTAGGAAACTACCTGTTTTGTATGCATCAACATCGGTTCCGCATAGTCCGGCATAATCGATTTTAACAACAATTTGCCCAGACTTTGCTTTAGGTATTGGTCTTTCTTCGATGCATACGTTTTCTCTGCCGTAAAAAACTGCAGCTTTCATAAAGTTGTCCTCTCCTTTAAAAAACGAAATGTCTAATTATGTTAGATGTTCAATACAGTTAATCATTATTTGAAGAAAATAAATAAATTATAATATTCTTTAATAAAAATATATCCTTGCATTGAAATAAAGTAAAATATCTTTATTTCATGGGGTGATATCTATTTACGATTGAAACGATGAATTGATATGATATAATTATATTGCTGTAATTTGTTAACAATTTTCCGCTAGTATATTACCTAAAGAATCATACTTACAAAAACTAAAACCTTTCTCTTTACATTAGGTCGTTTGGCTGCGGAATTATCTGATCTTTTAAAAATGCTTAACAAAAGCTATGATGGTGGTATTTTTATGAACAGTACACAGATTGCCTATTTTTTAACAGTCGCTAAATATTTGAGTTTTTCCGAATCCTCCCGGCAATTATTTATCGCCCAGTCTGCAATCAGCAAACAAATTCTATCTCTTGAAAACGAATTGAATTTGAAGCTATTTGAAAGGACAAGCCGGTCAGTCACATTGACTCCCGCCGGAGAAGTATTGTATCGCGAATTGCAGAAATATGACGAATGGCTATCAAATATAATTAGTATGGCACGCCAAGCAGAGCAGGGTAAGACCGGAATGTTGAATGTTGGAATCCTCCACGGTATTGACCTTTCTAATCCAAACATAACTCAGCTGCATGCGTTTGCGGAAGCTCATCCAGATATACATGTAGATATCCGGCGGCTCACCTTCCACGATGTAGACGAGGAGCTAAAATCAGGACAATCTGATATCTTCATAGTTTTGTCTTTTCTATTGCCAAACATACCAACTTTGCCCGCGATGGTATTAGATTCAAATGAAGATTATATTGCGGTTTCAAAGGAATCTCCGCTTGGACGTATGGAGGTAGTGGCACCTGAAGATCTTCCATCATACACGTTAATTACGATCTCTCCCGAAATTTCACGTCAGGCACATATCAATAGTTTGAATTTCTTAAGGGGTTTGGGCGTTTATCCGGAAAACATTAGATATGTTAAGACAATCGAGGATATTGTTCTTTCAGTCGAATCCGGGCTGGGATATGCTGTAATAAGTAGCGCAACCAGAATATTCGACCGGGAATTCATAAGGATATTGGATATCTATCCCGAGGGACTGCCACGGCAGATAACAAATATAGTTGCCGTATGGAATAAAAATAAAAAAAACCCCGCAGTTATGCAATATATCAACTTTATTTTAGGTATAAAAGATGATATACGCACACGATAATCTATTCCAGCATCTTTGTTGATCGACGCATTTTCATCAATCTTTCCGAAAGTCCTGCAATCGAATAAGCGGTCCTTTTAAAGTATATTTGTCATATTTCTGTGACTACAATTAAATAGATGAGCGTTTACTTGAAAGCATGCTGTTAGTTCACATTTTACAAATCTCTGCTTTATTTCTGTTTCCCTCACCATAATGCCGTCTATGTCCATTTCATACAAATACCCCCTATCGTTTTATCTTCCATGATAGGGGGCTCTATTGCAATGTTCGTTTTTCTGGTTCCGTTCAATATACTTCATGCTTTAGTTACTGATGTAAATTTTGGTTATCATCCTTGCCATTCGACAATTTCCAATCCTCCGTTATAAGATGTCAGGTAAATCAGTCCGTTTTGGTCTACCCAAAGATCTGCAACGTCTACGCCTGCGCCATTGCTGGCATGTTCAGGTCCCCTAGGGTCGTAATATACCTTTGGAGTTCCGGGTACATAGTATCCGGTCTCTTTGATCCTATACGGATCCTTTATATCATATACCCGCAAGCCTCCAGCTCCTGCAGTCATAAATACTATCTCGTCTGACCTAAATGAATCCTCCCCCGGCATGTTTTCGTGTATATTATGCTGCCCTGGTCCCCATGGGTTGCCAACGCCTCTTGCCAAAAGTTCGTTTGGCGGTTTTGGAAACATTCCTATGACCGCAGGATATTTTTCATTACTGATATCCAGCATCCACGCATGACGGTATTCTCCTATCAAAATAGCATTCTTTCCTCCATTGATGGGTAAAAAAGTATGCGTCTGCCCTCCCATATCATAATTCACATGAGATATGAGCGTTGGTACACGAATATCGGATATATCAACTATCGCTGCCCCAAGTCCAAACCATGTGGTATAAGCCCTGTCCCCTCTTATGATGGGGTGATGGTGCTGGCAACGATGCGCAAGATCTTTTGGCCATTCAGGCCGTTCTCCCCCTGCTATCCATTGTCCTTTAAGCCAGAATTTTGATACCTCTCTCGGTTTTTCGGGATTGGAAACATCGATGATCAGCATTATATTTCCGTCATAACCCGGCACCTCCGCTGATTGATATACATAGTGCCCGTCAAACCAAAAGCGGTGGCAGCCGTTTGTTCCGCCCTCCGGCGCCCAAATCCCTGTTTCATAAAACGAAAGCAGCTTTGGCTTTTCCGGGTTCGAGATATCATAAACCTTTATTCCGGACTGTACAGGATCTTTAGAAACAGTATCATGGTAATTATGTGCATTAGGATTGGTGAAATAATTCTTTGATTCAAAGAATTTCCATTCGGTGCTTGTCACCAAAATATCACCGACTATCCTGTTTTTAAGAGTCCACATGTGAGGATTGCCGGTTGATTCGAAATATATGGTCTTCGGGTTCTTAACATCCTTAATATTTATGACACTGAATCCACTGCTCCAAAAATGGTTCACATACAAATAGTTTCCATGCTTTGTAATTTGAAAGCCATCTCCACGCCCCTCCATATCATATTGCGATACAAGTTTCGTATTCTTATAAAGGGGCTCAAAGTCATGATGTTTATAAGGTTTGGGAAAAAACTGCCTTGGTTTGCTATAATCAAGACCTGTTGATGTATCCCATTTAGATTTATCATATTGAACAGGCTTCTTACTCATAATTTACTCCTTTATTGATTTTTAACCATTTCATAAATATTGTCTTTTATTATTTTTGTGCTATTGTTTATAGAATAAATATTTCGCGCATATTCAGCATATAGCTTCACTGAAGGATTCATGCAATCTTCACGCCATATAGCAAGGATATCCGTCACTGGACCTTTGCCTTCCTCATATAGGCCTATAAACAGAATCGATTCTCGGTAATGGCTCAACCTAGAGGAGTCACTGATCACCCCATATCCCAACCCAAATTCAACAGAAAGCATGATATCCTCTATAGTAGGCACATGAGTTATCCTCTGGGGCGAGACACCAATGCCATGTAGGTAATTTAAGCTATTCTGATACGCAAGTCTGGATATCTCCGGCGATATTGTAACAAGCGGGTAATCATTAAAATCTGAAGCTTTTACATTTTTTATCTTACCAAGAGGGTGTGCTCTGGAAACAATTATCTGGTCATTTTCATTCTTAATAACTACAGATTCAGTATCATGCATTTCTGCCATTATAAAAGAAAAGGTTATCAGCATATCCTGTGTTCCTATGTGCAAGACATGTGACGCATCTTGTAATTTTACTCTTTGCATATTTATCTGTATGCCCGGGTAAAGCTCAAAAAACCCAATGAACGGATCTATATCTGTACCCGAAAGGTCAAGCCCGTGAAGCACTGCGATGTTGAACACCCCAGCTTTGCCCTGGTCCACCTGTTTAGCCATATCAACTATCTGTATAAGCCAATCATTATATTTTTGAAGTTCATTATATAAGATCTCACCAGCAGGAGTTAAAGCTATTGCACGGTTTGAACGTATAAAAAGTTTCATTCCAAGGCTTGTTTCAAGCGTTTGGATCTGCTTACTGACTGCAGACTGGGCAACAAAGAGTTGCCGCGAAGCTTCCGAAAAACTGCAGTATTTTGCAACCGTCAGAAAATATGCTATCTGAAGATGATTCATATAACCTCCTACCGTTCGCCTTGATCGTAAATTGCGCCCAACGCTTTTGGTTGTGCAGATTTTCTTGATGTAAACACAAGCACAATTATCGTTGCGAGATATGGTACCATCTTAAACCAATAGTTGCTGATGCCCAAATCAACCAAAAACGGCACTGTAGTGTATATATTGGCAAGCGTTTTCATAAATCCAAAGAAAATCGATGCTAATAATATCCTCATTGGATTCCATTGTCCAAAGATTACAACTGCAACGGCAAGATACCCATAACCTGCAACGCTTGCGGCATATTCCGAAGAATTTGGAATGATGAAAGCCAAGCCTCCAATTCCACCAATAAAGCCGGATATCAATACACCAATATATCTTGTACGAGAAACGTTTATCCCCATCGACGCTGCTGCCTGCGGGTTTTCACCGCACGCGCGAAGATGTATTCCAAATTTGCTCTTGTTAAATACTAAAATCGCAATTATCAGCGCAACAATACCAAGCAATGTAGTTATATATGCGTTGGTAAAGAAAATATCGCCAATAATTGGTATCTTTGATAAGAAAGGTATGGCTTCAATTATATAATTGTTGGCAAAGCTGATTTGCAATTTACCCACCACTGCACGGGCGATTATTATTGTTGCGGGTGGTACAAGCAGGTTAATAGCCATCCCGCTTATTATCTGGTTGCCCTTCAAGCTTATGGATGATATGGCATGTGGTATAATGGTGAGCATTCCCGAAGCCCCTGCAATAAGCAGCGCAATTAAATATGTACTATTTGTTCCATTTTCAAACCCACTCAAAAAAAGGGTACCGCTGAAGGCTCCCACAAGCATTATACCTTCAAGCGAGAAATTTAGCACGCCACCTTTTTCTGAGAATATTCCTGCAATTGCAACAATAAGCAACGGAATCATGCATATAAGAGTTTGTTGACAAATGAAATAAAATATGTTCATTATTTTCCCTCAAATAATTTTTGTATCAACCGCATATACATCCTCTTAAATAAAAAATTAAATGAACAAAAAAAGATGATTATTGCGGTTATCACGCTAACTACTTCAGGCTCCAGCCCATATGACTGCATACCAAGTCCACCAACTTGCAAATATGCAATAAACAGCGATGTGAAAATAATTCCTATCGGGTGATTGGATGCAAGTAATGCTACAGGTATGCCGGTAAAGCCTTCTGGTCTCAATGCATCCGAAAGTGTGAATTTCTGCCCTACTGAACCATTGTGGTACATTACTCCACCAAGCCCTGCAAACACACCTGCCAAAAGCATGGCGATTATAACAGATCTTTCAACATTTATACCTGCATACCTAGCCGCCGAAGGATTATACCCGCAGGCCTTCATTTCATATCCTAGTGAAGTTTTTTTCAGGATATAATAGGCAACGATACAAATTATTATCCCGAATATAATACCAGAGTTTGCCCCCGAGCCTACAAATATCTGATTAAGTCCCGCTTTGGGCAGTAATCCGTTTGCAGGAATGGAATTTGTCCAATTCCTACC
This sequence comes from Eubacteriales bacterium, assembly GCA_031550915.1. GTDB lineage: Bacteria > Bacillota > Clostridia > Christensenellales > MGBC116941 > JAVBOF01. The sequence goes on from JAVBOF010000169.1 coordinate 15,675, forward strand.
TCCAAAATAGAGCTTATTGTTTCCTTTTATCAATATATCCATAAGAAACAACCCAACATAGTTCATCATTATGCCGCATACAATTGCATTAACATTTTTGTATGCCTGAAGCAGTCCCTGAATCAGACCCCATAACCCACCTGCTGCAGCCCCTGCTATCAAAGCAGCTATCCATGTGAACGAACCGAATATCTGCTCTCCAATAATACCTACATAAATACCAGCATAGATCCCCAATAAGAATTGACCTGTAGCGCCAATATTAAAAACACCTGTTTTTAGTGCGAATCCTACTGAAAGGCCTGTCATCATTATTGGCACAGCATAGTACAGAACCCTTCCAAATCCGTTGGAGAACCCAGTCAGCCCAAAACTACCAGTAATTATCATTTTAAATGCGGGAAATGCCACATCATGTGCTGTAAGAACTAGCATCAAAAGACCAATTAGCAAGCCGACAATAATGGTTATCAGCGTTGAAACAAACGTCGCCATAAATTGTGATAAAAGTACTTTCTTACCCATTACTTAGTTATCCAATCTAGTGATTTTATTCTTTTACACTTTATCTCTTTTGGCTCCTGCCATATAGAGTCCAAGTTCCTGGAAATCAGTTTTATGAGGAAACAGCTCTCCAACTATTTCACCTTCATACATAACCAATATCCTGTCAGATATATTCATAACCTCCTCTAATTCTAACGAAACAAGAAGAACGCCCTTTCCTTTTTCCCTGATCGAAAGAATTTGCCTGTGTATAAATTCAATGGCGCCAACATCCATTCCCCTCGTTGGCTGCACTGCTATCAAAACATTTGAATCACATTCGAGCTCTCTGGCCACTATAACTTTTTGCTGATTTCCTCCCGAAAGGCTTCTGGAAAGTGATGCAGCCCCTTGCGCACAGCGTATATCATATTTTTGTATGCATTCTTCTGCGGAGGAAAAGGCTCGTTTAAAGTCGATAATCCCCCATTTTGAACATTGCTCTTTATAGTATATTTTTAGAATCAAATTTTCGGAAACATTGTATTCCAGTACCAACCCATGTTTATGCCTATCTTCAGGAATATGAGCGAGATGACGGTCATTTCTCCTTCGAATGCTTGCTCGGCTGCAATCCTCACTTCCAAATATAATGCTGCCATTATCAATTTTTTTCAACCCAGTAAGGCCGTAAACAAGGTCTGTCTGTCCATTGCCATCAATGCCGGCAATGCAGAGTATTTCTCCAGCATGGACATCAAATGATACCTTGTTAACTGCATTTTTATGCCCTTTAGTGCCTGCGACCGTAAGGTCTCGAACTTTCATCAATACCTCACCAGGCTTTATATATGGCTTTTTCGGGGTTAGAACGACCTTTCGGCCGACCATCATTTCGCTCAAATCTTCCTTTTTTGTATTTTTTATCACTACCGTTCCCATGACCTTTCCACGTCTGAGAATAGTACATCGGTCTGCAATACGCACTATTTCGTTCAATTTATGCGATATAAATACAATGGATTTGCCTTCTGCAACCAACCCTTCGATACTTTTCATCAGCTCTTCGACTTCCTGTGGAGTTAAAACCGCTGTAGGTTCATCGAAGATAAGAATGTCACTGTTACGGAACAACATCTTCAGAATTTCAACCCTTTGCTGCATGCCAACGGTCATATCTTCAATCAGCATATCTAGCTCAACCATAAGGTGATATTTTTTAATAAGCTCTTCCACCTTTTTTTTCGCCTTGCTATGATCAACAAATCCCATTCTGGTATTTTCCAAGCCCAATACGATATTTTGCAAAGCAGTAAAATTCTGCACGAGTTGGAAGTGCTGGTGGACCATCCCAATGCGAAATTCACCAGCATCATTTGGGTTTTTTATCTTAACCGGTCTACCCTTTATGATGATTTCACCGTTGTCCGGTTGGTATAGACCAAACAATACATTCATCAGTGTAGATTTACCAGCACCATTTTCGCCAAGCAAAGCATGCACTTCCTGCTTTTTCACCTGAAGGGTGATATCGTCATTCGCAACTATGCCAGGGAAGGTTTTTGTTATATGCCGCATTTCAAAGATATACTCTTCCATCGTATTCTCCTGAATTTGCATTTGCCATTCATTGTAAGCAATGTTTTAATGCTATATGTGCGCTGTGAGCCGCATGAATGCAAGAATTATTTGATGTTTGTGAATTCGATATTTTTTGTTGCAATACCAGTCCAAAGCTCGTCTATCGAAGGATATTTATCCTGTGCCAATAGACCGGTTCTTACGCTATCCACATCAGATTTGAATGCATCAAAGTCTGCCTGATACTGCTCGACAGTGTAGTTTGGAACTCGCCAATGCTCTGTCGCTAATCCTACCGCATTATCGTCTACATTAAACCATTTAAATGTTCCTCCAGGGAACGAGCCGTCATATACTGTTGCTACAGCATTGGAAACTGTTAGTTCCAGACGCTTGACTGGCGATGTCAATACGTTTTCGGATTCAACTCCCTGGTCAACATCAGCACCAAAGCATGGCTTTTTGGCCGTCTCAGCTGCCGCAAAGAGTGAATTGTTTCCTCCAGCTATCATCGGCATTATGAGATCTAGGCCGTCTGCATACCACGATGCTGCCAATGTCTGAACTTCGGGAGATGCTGCAGATGTATTGGCATATGTATGCCTAACCTTTATTCCTTGAATATTTTCTTTACCTGCCGCATAATTGATTCCCTGTAAATAACCCCAGGTCCATATATTCATCGGGGGAATATCAAGTCCAGTGATAATACCAATATTTTTGAAGCCACCTTTTACTGCTGCGACGCCAGCTAAGAAGCCAGCTTGGTCGGCCTGGTGAAAAATGGCATAATGGTTTTTTGCCAAATCCGTTTCAACGCCATTTGCTTCAACCGAGATGAAATGTGTGTCCGGATAATCATTTTGCGCAACTGCCAGCGCTTCAACTGGTTGGAAACCTAAACAAACTACTACTTCTGTTCCGCTGTTTACTGCGGTTGCTATCGCATTACTGTATCCTTGCGTGGAGTTATCGTTGGGTCTGTACCAAGTGTAGGTCTTACCATTTGCATCGCCATAGTTCTTGACGCCTTCCCACGTCTTTTGAATCCAGCCTTTATCATTTATTCCCAATGCATCGTCAGCGGGGACTATAAAGGCTATGTTGGCTCCTGCGACTGCTTCTCCGCTGCTTCCTGCTGCCACGTCAGGTGCCGGTGCTTGGGCCGCATCCGATGCCGGTGCTTGGGCCGCATCTGAGGCAGGCGCTTGGGCCGCATCTGAGGCGGGCGCTTGGGCCGCATCTGAGGCAGGCGCAGGAGCCGCATCCGATGCCGGCGTTGCTCCACCACTGCAAGCTGACAATGTAAATAGCATCATAATGGCAACTGTCAATATCAGTATTCTACTTTTTTTCATAATAACCTCCAAAATTCAAATCATTTTTGTTTTGCTGAAAAGATTATTCATCTGCAAGAAAAGACGCCTGAAAACAGATTACCTTCACCGGCAAATGAGTAGGATGGGAGCTTTTCAAAACAAATCAGCTCTTGATGAAACAAAGGAACGCATTTTACTCGAATGGATTTCTCTCAGTTAATTGTTCAATCCTTTATTATGTAGTGCTAAATTTAATAGTTTTTATAATCATTAATAATTCACAAAAACGCTGTTTTCATTTACAGAATTGAAAAAGAATCCCTGGGGCATATATTTTTTGCATAAACCGAATAATTTTTCGAACAACATCAAATGCGGACTTAATGGTCGACGACACCACCCGTGCCCTTCAATAATAATTTTCTACTGCCTATTTTTTTGATTATTCGGCTTCCTGAAAACCAAAATAGTGTTCAAAAGCATTTAGCACTGCCCATACCACAACAGCAACTGAGAACCGCATTCAAAAGCCCTACCTCCTCTCAAAATCAGATAATCGTCTGTCCGTTCCTGCGATCATATGATGCATCACATAGTAATTGTCACTTTAATACATTTGTTATCTTGGATATTCTTTGCAAATTTAAAAGCCTCATCTGCTTTTTCTAACGGAAATTGATGAGTGGATAGCATGGCTATATCTATTTTGCTTTGTTCTAAGAAAGTAATAGCCCTATGCCATATTTTCGGGGCTCCGAGAAATCCTTGTATCTTCAACCCTTTCATCTGGATCTTTCCAATTTCCATACTGATTTCCTGACCTACGTTTACTCCAATATAGGATATCCGACCCAAATTTCTAGCAATATCTACCGACTGCTTCATACTTTCAAGGTTTCCCGAAGCTTCCACCACTAAGTCTGCGCCATACCCCTCGGTGAGGTTGAAAATCTTATCCTTCAGATCTTCATTTACAGGGTCGAATACAAGGTCCGCGCCAATCGCTTTTGCCATTTCTCGACGATAAGCCTGTGGTTCGGAAAGTACAACTTTTGCACCCATAGCCTTGGCAACAGCAACCGCACTAAGCCCGATGGAGCCACCGCCCTGTACAATTACAATATCTCCAGCATCACATCCCCCCATGCTGTATATTCCGTTATAGGCAATGGTAAAAGGCTCAATAAGCGAAGCCGTTTTCCAATCCAGGTCTTCTGGATATTTGTGCAAGAGCCATGGCATAGTACTAAAGTATTCTGCCATCGCTCCATTGGTATTAATGCCTCTTTGCACAGGCGCCACTGTACAATAATCCTGTATGCCCTCCTGACATACCCGGCATACTCCACATCCGCTGTTGCTTTCTCCAACCACTTTATCTCCAGGTTTTAAAGTATTTACATTCTTACCGATTTCAACAATTTCCCCTGCCCATTCATGCCCTCCGGTAAAAGGAAATGGGACAGGCACTATGTTGATTCCGGAAAGAACCATGATATCAGTGTGACAGATGCCGCATGCTTTTATTTTTACAAGCACCTCATTCTCACTGATATTAGGGATCGGTATATCCTTCAAAATGGCGTTGTTTGTAGATTCAAAAACGTATGCTTTCATCATTCCGGTCAAAAATATCACCTCAAACATCAAATATTAACTTTTTCACGCATATCACCTTCAAACAATTCGATTATATTGCCTGTATTATCCAAGATAAATATTCCGAATGTGCCCCAGCATGGCGCAGTCATCACGATTTCTATTCCCATCTCTTCAAGCTGTTTCTTCGTTTCGTTCCTATCCTTTATAGTAAGGGCAAAGTGCTTGTTACCATGCGTCATCATATCCTTATCAGGGTGCATTCGTTCATCGGGAAGCGGCTTGGCCTCTTGAGGAGAATAGAGTTCAAGCACGAATCCCGAATCCGGCGAATCTAAATGAGCGACCGGAACATCCAACTTGTCTATAACGTTTCGGCATAACAGTTTAAATCCTAGAACGTTCTCATACCATCTGATAGACTCCTCCAAATCTGCAACGCTTACGGCAAAGTGATTAGTTCGCAAAATGTCTATTGCCATTCTTCATCCTCTTTCCACCATTCTATTTCCTACCAGTCAAATATCCTTCAAGTTAGCCAGCCTAATGGACTTCCATCGTCAGCCTGTTTATAATATCTTCCTGCAGATCCTCCCCCAGCTCTACAAAATACGCGCTGTAAGTTGCTACCCTTACAAGCAAGTCCTTATATTCTTCGGGGTTCTTTTGCGCCGCTCGCAAGGTGTCGGTATCAACGATATTATATTGCACAAAAAACCCGCCTTCCTCCAGAAAGGTTCTCATCATCTGTTCAAATTTCTTCATGCTCGGCCCGTCTTTTAGAGCTTCTGGACTGAACCGCATATTAAACACCGATCCATTTGTAAGTTTCACATGGTCGATCTTTGCAACAGAGCGGTATGTTGAAACCGGTCCGCTGATGTTTCTGCCCTGATATGGGGAAATACCGCCTTCTGAGAGCGGCAAGAATGCCTTCCTTCCATCCGGCAACGCTCCAACGTCTTTTCCTAGGGCAATATTGGCAGTCAGCGCCGCTGGAGATACCGTTATGCTTGCTCCGCCAGCACTTCTATGGGGAGTGAGTATATCTACGCACATCATCAAAACGTCATTTACTATATAATCAACATAATCTATATCATTACCAAATTTAGGCGCGGCTGAAAGTAGCCTGAGCGTCTTTTCATGCCCTTCAAAATTGGCATCAAGAGCATCCACAAGTTCTTTCATCGTAATCGCTTTGTCTTCAAATACAACTTTCTTTATAGCTGCTAATGAATCTCCAACGTTCGGGACTCCCGAAGGTGATATCGAAGAACGCGCATAATATGAGCCGCTATCCCACATATCTCGACCCTTTTGTATCGGTCCTTCGAACAAGCAAGAATGAAATGTTACCGGTCTATAGGTATAGTACATGTAGCGGTCGGAACTGCGGAGTGTGACAGCCACCGGCAAAGTATCCAAGCATTGAGTTTTGAACGCTTCCCATACATCTTCATATGATTCGAACTTTGTTGGGTCCCCCGTCCTTGGACCGATCTGCGTCCCATCCGAGCGTTTTTTGCCATCGTTGAGCGCAAGCTCTAAGAGTAAAGGCATATTGATGAGACTGCCGGGGGTATCCAATGATTTTCCTGCTATAGTAACTGTGCTACAGCCGGATATAAGGTAGTCTCTGGCATCCTCCAATTTATAACCATCGTGAAGTAATTGCTGGATTATGGTTTCATCACTCATAAACTTTATCTTTCCACGCAATGCTTTCGCAACTTCAATAGCTCGGATCACGAAAGAGCTTGGGGTTTTCTTGGATATTCTTACCACTAAATCGTTCTGTGTTAATCGCACATCAAGATCTGCATCAAGATAAAGATATGAAAGCTCGTTAACGGCATCGTGGCCACCCTTTGTAAGCCCTCCTATATCCACATTCATCGTTTGCGGCCAGCCTGTGAATATCCTGGAAGTTACATTATTATAAACATTTACAACCCCGTTTGCCTTGATATACAACATGGACATCAATGCCCGGGCAAATTCATCCGTAATGGTGCCCGCTTCCTTCTCGCGCTTATAGAACGGATAGAGTATCTGATCCAGCCTACCGAAACAAAGCCCGTTTCCCTGTCCTTCAATATTTATTATTGTCCACGCCATAATTATTGATTGCACTGCTTCATGATAGGTACCCGCCGGATTCGCGGGTACCTTTGCACATATCCGAGCAATCTCTTGAAGCTCTGCTTTTCTTGCCGGATCTTTGCATGTTTTTGCCTGTTCCTCCGCCAGCTTTGAATATCTCATGGAAAAATCAATAGCCGCCTGGTTTGTTATCAATGCTGCTTCAAGGAACTGCAATTTTTCAAAATCCTCCGGAATAGTAAGATCCAGCCCTGCTATCTCGTCCTCAATCTCCCGGCGAATACCATGCAATCCGACATCGATCAGTTTCTCATATTTTGCACCTACATGTGTCAGATAGTGGCCGTTATCACAGAATGTAGCTCCGCCTATCTGCCCTGTAAGTTGATAATTGTATAGCTTTTCGGGTATTTTGTTTGACCACATTGCCTTAAGGTTGCGCTGTTTCCAATAACCAAGCATATCATATATGATCTTCTGCTCATTCTTAGGTATTGGCATAAATGTATTTATTGGCCGTTCTGATATATCGTCCATCTCTTCTTCTAAAAATTGGCAATTTATTTCCGGAAGAAGCATCGATCCCCTCCAATATTTAGTTATCCTGCCGACCAATAATTCATCATCATCAATTGAAACAGTTATTCCGTCCAACACCTTTTTCAATGCCATTGACTGGCGGAAAAAAGGCTCGCGCCCTTCCGTCTCCTTATATGATTCTGTGAACAATAAGGCTCTTTCAATACATACTGAAGGCTTAACAACCATATAGTCCCTTAGTCTTTTTATCCTTGCTGCGTAATCAGACATTGCAATTCCTCCCAATCTTTAACCGTAAAGGACTTCTCACTCCTATTCGTTTGAAGTCTTTTTCTCGTTTCACATTTCCGTCTTTAATATAATCCATTTTTGCGCTTAGCCGCCAATCTGGGCATTGATTCCATACTTTAAGAACACCTCTCTTGCCGGCGTCTCCATACTCTGTGGAAAATCCTCATCAAAAACCTTTGGTACGGGCCACCCCAGCTGACGATACTTTATTTCAGCATATTTATGAAAGGGTATCAGGTCTACCCTCTTAACAGACTTCAAGCCCGAAATCAGAGCCGCTGTTTTTTTAAGGTTATCCTTTTTGTCTGTATATCCCGGTATCAGCGGAATCCGAATGATTATTTCCTTTTCCAACGAATCTCTAAATAGCAAGTTTTTTAGTATTATATCGTTTGAAACGCCTGTGCCTCTGATATGTGTCTCCCTATCAAGCCCTTTGATGTCATATAATACAAGATCCGCTTCAGCAAGGGCTTTCATTCCTGCTTCGTTATCTATATAACCGCATGTATCAAGTGCAGTATGGATGAAAGCAGATTTAAATTTTTCTATCAATGCTAATGTAAATTCCGGATAAAGCGTAGCCTCTCCACCACCGATACTAACGCCTCCATCGGCGCCAAAATACGACTGGTCTTTTTCCACAACTTTAAACAATTCATCTACCGAATACATTTTTCCAAAAACACCAAGAGCATTAGCATAACATTCATCGACACATAAAAAGCAATTATCGCATTTACTACGGTCAATTATTGCCTTTGGTTCAGATTCTTCATTCATCGATATTGCATGTTGCGGGCAGATACCAACACATTTTCCACATCCGGTACAATCATCCATAGTATATTTCAGTTCAAGATATTTTTTCTGACCTTCAGGATTACAGCACCATCTGCATCTCAATGGACATCCTTTTAAGAAAACCGTTGTACGAACGCCCCATCCATCAACAGTTGAACCGTGTACCATATTGAAAACAGGAGCTTGTAGACTTTCTTTTTTTTGCATAATTCTAACCTCATGCACTTTCGATTCCAGTTTGTATCTTCTTGATATGATAAATTTGGTCTAAAGACTTTTGTGGTATCTTTATGTTTATGTTACTTTATGGGTTCAGGATTGTATAATACACAAAAAGAATCGATTTATCGCTAAAAGTGATTGTTTGTCTTCAAACCAACCCTCAAAGCGTATCGTGATAATTGGTACGCAATGCCATAACTTATAGATATACTTATAACTAGTTTTGAGATAATGAAAATTCGTGTTTTATGTTAAATTGATATTATATAAAAAATTGAGGGGGTAAAAAAATGTCGGCAAACAACCTACTATTTAGTCCAATAAAAGTGGGAGAAAAAGAGATACCAAACCGTTTTGCTGTAAATGCAATGGAATGCTGTGACGCAGATGATAATGGAAATCCTTCTGAAAAGACCTATCGGCGTTATGAAAAGTATTTTGAAGGACTTTCCGGTTTTATAAGCCTTGAAGCTATAACATGCCAATATGATAACATCTCAAGCACAAAGCAACTAAGCCTTATGCCAAGAAATGAAAAACCAATGAAAAAATTTGTCAACCATTTGAAGGAACTAAATGAGAATAATATATTCATCTTTCAGCTAACACACTCAGGCGAGGTCAGCCATCCAACGCTTTCAAGACGCATAAGGGTTACAAAAGAGCCTCTTTATGGATACGAGGATGCACGTCTTATCGATGAAAGTGAAATCAAAACCATTATGGAACAGTTTGTTAAAGCAGCAATAATAGCTCATGACGTCGGTGCCGATGGCATAGATCTAAAGCTCTGTACAGGCTACCTTGGCTCTCAAATTTTGCGTCCGTTCAATAAGCACTTGTGGAAATATGGTGGTTCTTGGGAAAGACGGCGGCAATTTGCCTTTGACCTTATAGAGCATATTACCAAAGCAGTTAATGATAAAAATTTTATTATCGGATCAAAAATATCTGTTTATGAAGGCTTCCCCGGAGGACAGGGAACTGCTGGGCCAGATAGCGCATTGATGGACCTTTTCGAAACTGTAGACCTTGTTAAAGGCCTGGAAGAACGGGGTGCAAAATATTTTGTAGAGACCGCAGGCGGTCCTCTCCATTCACTCACGCTTTCAAAACCTGATAAGAGCGCACCGGATTATACGTATATGCATTTTTATTTTCAAAAGGCACTTAAGGATGCGCTAAAGCCGGAAACAACTGTGATAGGCTCTTGCTATTCTATATTCAGAGATGGTAATGGAACAAAGTTCAAGGCCGTTTCTCCCGAAAATAACGGAGTCCTGTATTGGGGAAACAAAAACATCAAAGAAGGTATAACCGATATGATATCGTTGGGTAGACAAAGCCTTGCAGACGCTTCGATACCGAAGAAAATAATAGAAAACAAGCAAGAGGAAATAAAATGGTGTACAGCCTGTGACCATTGTTCTTTGCTATTAATTAGCCAAAAAGATGGCGGCTGTGCTGTTTATGATGAAGCATATAGGGAAACGTTCCGATCATTAAAAATCAATCTTTAGCATGTTTTTTGTTATAATTTTGGATATAGAGAGGTGAGATGTTTTGGTCATTCGTGAAGCTGTATTTACAGACTTAAGGAATTTGCTTGAGCTGTATACTCATCTGCACGAAAATAAAATACCTGAATTTGATTCAGGACTTAAAAGCCTATGGAATGATATCCTTTCTGATAGAAACCATCATATCATTGTGGGCGAAGTGGAAGGCGTATTGGTCTCTTCATGTGTAGTAGTTATTATCAAAAACTTGACCAATGGACAACGTCCATACGCGCTGATCGAAAATGTTATTACGCATAAAGATTTTCGTAGAAAGGGATACGCATCCCAATTGCTTGATTATGCAAAAGAAATAGCAACACTAGAAGGATGCTACAAGATTATGTTAATGACAAGCGCGAAAGATAATGGTACCCTGGGTTTTTATGAAAAGGCCGGATATAATAGCAACGATAAAACGGGTTTAGTTCTATGGCTTTTTTAAAAAAGCATTTTTTTCTCGATATATCTAGAGTCATGTCTTTACTTTTGAGCCCTTTGTTTCTTAATAAACCTTAAAGCACAAAAAAGTAATTGTGGCCGAAGGTTTGTTACTTTACCTGATTTTTACTATAATGATGGCAAAAGAATAAAATTCGCAGGAGAATATATAATGAAAAATAAAGAAGATAATAGATTCCAAATCGTTCTCGAAGAAACAAATACTATGGCAGCCGGCAGCAAAATAATGAAAGACAAAGAGACGGGCGTGCTTTATTTTTTTCATTTTAGCGGATATTCGGGTGGACTGACACCATTACTTGATAAAAATGGAAAACCTCTGGTAGACGCAAGTGTTTCTGAATAGTGATAATCTCTTCAACAAAGACGCTTGATCCTTCCTTTGATTCAAACTTAGCTAAAAAGCCTATCGCGGCGACAGGCTTTTTAGTTTGATTGTCATTTATTAATTTTTATTGTTCTACACTCTAATTGCTTCGTACAGTATTTCCGAATTTTCCGGCAAAATCCGGCTCCGTTATCTTTTCTCCGTTGAGCGATATATAGATGCTGTCGGAGTCGTGAGTCTCTTTAAGGCGTATAGTCTTGACGTTTATAAACGGCTCCATCTTCAATTGCTTGATGGTACTAAAGATGGATTCATACACATCTATTGATCCTCTCTTTACGCATTCATCGCAGATACAAATTGTATATTCCTGCGTCTTGTATGCCGAATCAGCCATCTTTCTTCCACTGACTGTGTCTCCATGAGCCGGTTTATAATGCGTATGCAGCAATTTATGGGCTTTTTCGGAATTTGCCTCATGGTAATAATCCTTATACAAACGAAGAATATCCGGGTTTTCCTGCGATTTTCTATACCGCGAATTCTTATCTATATTTATCAAAACCTGTTGGCGTTTTTCCAAAGCGTCTATTTTCTCGGGTACTGGATGGCCGGCTCCACAAATACAGCCTCCCGGGCAAGCCATAACCTCTATCAGATCATATCCAACGTCTACGCCGTCGATGATCTTTTCAACGATAGGTTCAGCATTATGCAATCCGCTAATAACGGCCACGCGTATATTATTACCCGCGATATTTACCGTCGCTTCCTTCACGCCCTTAAACCCGCGTATTTCCTCAAAGTCCAGATGCTTTTCCATAACTACGCCGGTCAATTTTTCCGCCGCCATCCTCAAGGCCGCTTCAGCAACTCCGCCAGACGCGCCAAAAAGTACGCCGGCTCCGGATACCAATTTGTACGGCTCGTCAAAATCTTGCGGTATTATATCATCTGTCGTTATATTATGCTGTTCCATCATCTCAAGCATCTCTGCGGATGTCAGGATGGAATCTACATCCCTAATATTATCTATTTCAAATTCTTCCCTCGCTGCCTCGTATTTTTTTGCAAGGCATGGCACAACGGAAACTACATAGAGATTTTTCTTATCGATACCGGCAAATTCGGCATAATGGTTCTTAACCGTAGCTCCCATCATCATCTGAGGCGATTTACAGCTTGATAGATACGGAATCAACTGCGGATACCTGTTTTCAACTAAGTTGACCCAACCCGGGCAGCAAGAGGTGAACTGTGGTACCACACCGCCTGAATCCAGCCTGTTCAGGAACTCCGTCGTCTCTTCCATAATAGTCAGGTCCGCTGCAAAGGAAAAGTCAAAGACTTTGTCGAATCCAAGTTTTTTTAGCAGACCCGCCATAAAGGCCGACGCCGAATCGAACGGTATACCAAGCCCCGAAGACACTATGCTTCGTACGGCGGGAGCAACGAAAGCCACAACGGTCAGCTCCGGGTCATTCAACGCTTTGAATACATCGCCCTTTTCATGCTTGTAATCCAGTGCTCCACACGGGCAGGCGGTTACACATTGGCCACAGCTAACGCAATCGGTATCCTGCAAAGGCTGTCCGCTCTTCGTACCGACCAGTTGCCTGCCATGTTTCATATAGTATGTAAGTATGTCCGGCCCCTCAATCTCCGCGCAAGCCGCAATACACCTGCCGCATGAGATACATTTATTATGGTCGCGTACGATAAACGGATGGTCATCCACTATTGGTATATACGGCCTTTCATGCATCGGGTTTTCAAATACGATGCCGTGCGAGCTGGCTTCCTTTCTAAGGTCACATTCATATCTGCTTCTGCAGCCACAGCGCAGACAGCGAGTAGCTTCATTTTGCGCCGTGTCCTCGTCAAAGCCTTGTTCCACCTCATTAAAACTATCTTTACGTTTTTCAAGTGGCAAAGCCGGCATTTTGCTACGCTCTAACTTCGGCATCTCTTCGAATTCCCATTTCGGAAGGTCCTCCATAGATCCGCGGCTGCAGCTATAGTCTACGTTTTCGTGCTTGATATACCCTTTCATCAGTAAAGCATCCATGCATTTAGCCGCGTTGTGGCCAGCGCCAACAGCCTGGATCACAGTTGCAGGGCCTGTTACACAGTCGCCTCCGGCAAATATATTGTTTTCAGACGTCTGCTGCGTCTTGCCGTCTATTTCGATATCGCCCCATTTATTCAGCTTTACAGGCAAATCATTATATAAGAATTGTGTGTTGGTGCTTTGACCAATAGCGCCAATTATAGTATCCGCTTCAATTATGGTATCACTGCCCGTTATCGGTATCGGCCTGCGGCGACCGGAGCGGTCCGGCTCACCCAGTTCCATTTTGATGCAATGTAGCATTTTCTTCCCGCCACTTGCAACGATTTTATTCGGAGCCATAAGATATAGCATCTCAACGCCTTCCGCCAACGCATCCTCAACTTCGCTGTGTTCGGCAGGCATCTCATCCTTTGTTCGGCGGTACACCAACGTTACGGATTGTACGCCTTCCTTACGTAATGCCGTTCTGGCACAATCGATAGCCGTATTTCCGCCTCCGATTATCACGACTTTCTCACCGAGGCCGGTCTCTATTCCCTTGATTTCGCGTTCTAAATAATGGATGCCCGGCAAAACGCCCTCCAGGTTTTCGCCCTCTATCTGCATCGGCGTAGCCTGCCATGAGCCTATTGCAAGGTATACCGCATCAAAATCATTGCGAAGGTCCTCCAGCATGATATGTATACCGAGAGCCTTCTCGGTTACTATTTTAACACCAAGCTTTTTCATGGTATTGATTTCTTCATCCAAAACCGCTTTTGGAAGTCTATATTCAGGAATACCGTAGCGCATCATGCCGCCGGCTTTGCTTTGACGCTCGAATACTGTAACATCATGCCCGTTCACCGCGCTGTAATATGCCGCGGAAAGCCCGGACGGCCCGGCTCCGACGATTGCGATCTTTTTCCCCGTCGCTTCCTTCTTTTTTGGTATGTACGATTCTTCCCTGCAAATATCCCAATCAGACACAAATCTCTTAACGCCGTTTATCGCGACCGGTGAATCAACAAGGTTTCTGCGGCATTTAGCTTCGCAGGTATGTGGACACACCCTGCCGCAAACAAGCGGAAAAGGATTGCGGTCTTTTATTACACGGATTGCGGCATCAAAGTTTTTATGGCTGACATGCCTGAGATAAGACTGTATATCTATTTGTGCGGGGCAAGTGTTGACACACGGTGCGACACAGTCCGCGTTATGGTCAGATAACAGCTGCTCCAGGCGTACTTTTCGGTAATGTTCGAGTTTCGCACTGTTTGTGCATATTACCATACCTTCCTTAATGGGCGTCTGGCAGGCTTTAACGTCCCTCTCGCCTTTTACGCCAAGCTCGACGACACACAATCCACAGTTGCCGTTGGAACGCTCTAATCTAATATCATAACAGAGGTGCGGAACATGTATATCTTCCTGTAGAAGTGACTGCAATATCGTGAGGTTGTCATACACCTCCGTTTCCCTGCCGTTTACCGTTACCTTAATACGCTTGTGATTATCGAGTGAATTCATGGTATCCTCCAAACATTTAACAAAAATACCGTGCAAATACAATATTTGCTCGAACTGTAACTGTATTATAAGCGATTATACTATATGCTATAACAAAAAGAAATAGTGAATATTTAATATTTTATGAAATACATATAATATTTTATGACAATAAAACCTCTATTATATTTCAGGAGGTTTAGAATAGGACTATAGATTTTTTGTATGTTTAGCTTTGTTTTATTATTTCAAGTACCATATCGACGGTTTTTTCTATATTGCCTTCGTTGCTTATGGTTATATCGCAACAGTTTTCATACAGCTCATGCCTTTGGGCAAAAAGCTCAATCAGGCTTTCACGGTCGCTCAAGAGCGGACGGTTTTCAGTCTGCAGCGTGGAAACTATGCTTTCAACGCTTCTCTGCAGATAAATGACCAATCCGCTGTTTTTTATCAGATGATAGTTCCAAACGACAGCACCGCCGCCTGCAGCAATGACGCTAGCTCTTTTTTTGCATAAGCCTTGCAGACAAGCGGTTTCCCTCTCCCTGAAATAGCTTTCACCTTTAGAAATAAAAATCTCAGCAATTTTGCGCCCTTCGTCTTTCTCTATTATCAGATCGCTGTCGAACCACTCTTTACATAGCCGGTCTGCAACAAGACGTGATACGGTGGTTTTTCCACAGCCAGGCATCCCTATAAAGATTATGTTTTGGTTGTCAGCAACGTCTTGTATATTAGTAAGGTAACTCTCCTGCCTGCGCTTAGAAAGCTCTATAAGCTTTTGCATAAACGCCCGTGC
>JAVBOF010000145.1:0-19626 GCA_031550915.1 Eubacteriales bacterium
TAAATAAGGTTTTACATCTTGTTTGTTTGCTATTTGCAAAAATTTTGTATATAATATTTTATATTGCCTGATTATAAGTAATGAAAGGTTGATATTTGATGGGATTCTGGGACCGCCATGATGTGGGAATAGACCTTGGTACATCCACCGTACTGGTATATGTTAAAGATAAAGGCATCGTATTGCGTGAGCCGTCTGTTGTTGCTATTGATAAGCGCTCCGGAAGGATACTTTCGGTTGGTGACGACGCGCGTAAAATGATCGGCCGGACACCCGGCAATATAGTTGCCATCCGTCCGCTCAAGGATGGTGTAATATCAAACTTTGACGTTGCCGAAAGGATGCTAAGATACTTCTTCCGCAAAGTGGTGGGCAAAAAGGTGTTTTTTAAGCCGCGGGTGGTTGTTTGTGTTCCTAGTGGTGTTACGGAGGTTGAAAAGCGTTCCGTTATAGAGGCGAGCAATGATGCGGGGGCCAGACATACCTTTATTATAGAAGAGCCGATCGCGGCGGCTATCGGAGCGGGTATAGACATCGGCGCGCCTTATGGAAACATGGTATTGGATATCGGCGGCGGTACTACGGATGTTGCTGTTATATCTCTGGGAAATGCAGTTGTTAGTGACAGTATAAAAGTTGCAGGCGATAAGTTTGACGAATTCATCGTTCGGTATATGCGCAAAAAGCATAATCTTCTGATCGGCGAGCGTACCGGTGAAGATATGAAGATAAACATCGGCGCGGCTTTCCCGAGAAAAGAACCGGTGTTTATGGATGTGACGGGCAGAAATCTGATATCCGGGCTGCCTAAAAGCGTGAATGTTGGCTCTAATGATATGATCGAAGCTTTAGAAGAACCGCTCCAAAATATATTGGATACCGTCCATTCTGTTTTAGAACGTACTCCGCCCGAGCTTTCTGCTGATATTGCGGAAAACGGCATATGCATGACCGGCGGAGGGGCGTTGCTTTACGGGTTGGACAGGCTTATTTCGGAGCACACAAAGATACCCTGCTATGTAGCTGAAGACGCGGTATCTTGTGTAGTGCGAGGGACGGGAAAAGCGCTCGAAGATTTAGATGTATATGCTATGGGTGCGGTAAATGATTATAAACGCGGAGACTATTATTCGTCATAATATAAAGGTAATTTCGCTTTACGGGGTGAGATTTTATCAATACTTTACAGCAGTATATGGCATCCCGCGGCATATGTAGGATTCTGACATGAAGCGCGGGATGATTGTTTTTTACAAACGGCCTGGGAATGGGTATTTTACGGGTACATGGCCACGATCGGATATTGTTAGACAGTTTATCATAATTTGTAAAAATGTGATTAATTGTTGGCCAAAAACCTTGACAAACAATCGCGTAATTGATTAGTATACATGAGAATAAAATAGTACCATATGTTTATGATAAGGGTTAAGAGGATGGAGGGATTGAACTGACCAGAGCAATTAAGGCAGTTATTGGTGTAATTATTGGTTTGCTGGTTGTTGGTGCCGGCGTTTTTGGATACACATATTACTCCGCAAAAAAAATCTTGGATGATCCGACAGATGTTTTTGCTAGTGCTCAGGAAACCATTCCGCCGGAAAAGCAGCAAGTTAAGGTTATCGATGCAAAGACGGGCGAAGAGGAAACTAAGACGATTAAGGATAACATCATACTATTCGGGCTATTTGGAGTAGATTCCAACCTAAACCGCCAACAGCGCCGGATGGGAGGCAGGACAGATACGATGATCGTTGTGGTCGTTGATACCGAAAGGCATACGGCTAAGATGATTTCATGCCCGAGGGATACAAAGACAAATGTTAAGCGGTTGGACAAAAACGGGAATGTTATAGAAGCGGTAGTAAATAAGTTGAACGCGGCTTTTCCATTCGGTGGAGAGCATGGATATGAAAACACGATGGATGCGATCTCTGAGCTTTTCCAGTTGAAGGATGTTGCCATACCAAGGCTGACAAAATTTGCAGGGATCGATATGGACGGCATACAGCCTGTCGCCGATGCGGTAGACGGTGTACCGGTAAAACTCGTCAAGAATATGTCGGGGTACGGTAAGGCCGGAGAAACGGTTATATTAAAAGGACAGAAAGCAGAAGACTTCGTACGTGCCAGGAAAACTAACGGTATGACGAGCGATATCGACCGTGGGAACAATCAGAAGCAATTTGTCACCGGCATAGCAAAGCGTATCAAGGAGATGGGCGCTACAGAGGCAGTGCTGAAACTGTATGACAAACTTACCAAATATATAGACACGAATATGGGGTCGGATGAGATATTGGCTCTTGCCAGCGTTTTGAAGGATATCGATCTAGATGAGATCGAGTTCCTTACCTTGCCGGGCAAGGCGGTTGGCGGAAACCCGTCATACTATGTATTAAACGAAGAAGAGCTCAGAAAGATGATTATAGAAGTATTCTATGAAGATGATGCTCCGGTATCCCAAAGCAGCCCAACGGATTAATAGTACAATATAGAGCCATTACTGCCCCTGCGATAACGCAGGGGCTTTATAGTACATAGAAAATGTACTTATCTTTTTGCGCAATGGAAAAAAAGGAAAATATGATTCATATCTGATTCAAGACGGGGAAATGTTACTTTGACCATCAAAATATTACGAATATGCGTCGACATAAAACCCGATAAATAGGGAATACGGACAAGGCACTCGCCGATTAGTTAATAATTTCGTAATATTTTATTAATATCTATTAAAACTTGTAATAATACCGCAATAATTCCTTAAAATCGAAGAATTTGCTTGTTTTTGCCCTTAAATGAACTTTGTGATTGGGTTTGTCCTTCTTGTATAATGGGCATAATCCATTATCAAAGCGGTTTTAAGAACGCGGACAAGGAGTTTAACCATGAAGAAAAGAATTATTTCATTGATTATGACAGGAGCGGTAGCATTTGTTGGCTTTGCGCCAGGTTCGCTTGCCGCCTCCAATAAATATGATTTGCTTAAGCAGGGGGACAAGGATCAGCTCGTTTACAAATTGCAGGAAAAACTCGGAGAGAAAGGCTACCTTCAAACAAACCCTACAGGTTACTTTGGAACAGTTACCGACGATGCTTTGAAAAGCTATCAGAAGGACGTTTCGCTTAGCGCGGACGGAAAGGCCGGTCAGGTCACACGCAAACTACTGATGGGCGAAAAATATGAAAACATCGGCAATGCGATGAACAAGGAAATGGATATGTCTCAGGTATTGAAGCCCGGCATGGACAGCCTTAGCGTTGGATTGTTACAGCGGAGGCTTATGGAGCTGCAGTACTTTGACGGCGAGGAGACGACGAGCCATTACGGTCCCGTAACAGAGCAGGCCGTTCGTTTGTTTCAGAGGGCAAACAAACTGGAGATAGACGGAGTTGCAGGACAGGGCACGATGGCGCTGATGTTCTCGGGAGAAGCCAAGAAGTACACGATATATCCCGGTGATTCCGGAGATGATATCAAGAGATTACAGAACCGTTTGACAGAACTAAAATACTACAACGCTACTGTTGACGGCGAATATGGATCATCGACTAAATCTGCGGTAGAAGCTTTCCAAAATAGAAACGGGCTCAATGTTGATGGCATTGCCGGAACAGGCACTAGAGAGTTGCTTTATTCACCAGATGCGAGGGTGGCAAAGGGAGAAAAGCTGGAAACGAGCGGCGAAGATAAAAGCAGTGATGATAAAGCATCTGACGATAAAAAAACCGATGAAAAAGACAGCGACAAGAAAACCGACGAAAAGTCTGACAATAAAACTGAAGATAAAGTTGACGAATTAAAGAACGACGAGAAGAAATCTGAGGATAAGAAATCTGACGAGAAAAAGTCCGACGATAAAAAATCTGACGAGAAGAAATCTGACGAGAAAAAGTCCGACGACGAGGACAAGGAAGTTTCCTCTAAGGGTGATAAATCCAAGGTCAGCGATATGATAGCTTTTGCAAAGAAACAGTTGGGCAAAAGATATGTATGGAGCAACGAAGGACCGAACTCGTTTGACTGCTCCGGCTTCGTATACTACGTGCTGACTCACAACGGTGTTAAAACCAGCCGGTATAGTGCAGCAGGATTTAGCCAGGTTAAGCAATGGGATAAGATCACGAGCAAAAAAGACCTGAAACCGGGCGACATCCTCTTCTTTAGGGCAATAGGCGGATCAAGGATCGGACATACCGGGATATGGCTCGGAGACAACAAATTCATACATGCATCCTCAAGTAAAGGCAAGGTCGTTATAACCTCGGTAGGCAGCTACTTCAACAAAAACTTCTCAAGCGCAAGGCGCGTATTCTAAAATAATAAATGCCAACACCATGGCCCCGGTGGTATCCAGCAAGGATTGCCGGGGCCTTCCCATACGCAAATGTATGAAGGGGCTTAACAAAAAGCCTGTTTTATGGTATAATATATGGAAATTGGATGTATGACTATGGAGGTTTTATGATACAGCCTGCCGGGTTTACGCCTCAAGACTATTCATACAGGATAAACGGCAATATGCCGCCGCCTGCGAATATTACGAATAAACAGCCATCCGATAAGATATCCATAGACGGGGATACAGTCGAGATACGTGGAATAGGAAAAGCGGATGAAAGTGGACGATCCAAACAGATTGGCGAGCCGGAATGCCAAACCTGCGCTGAGCGCAAATATGTTGACGGCTCGGATGATTCAAGTGTGAGCTACCAAGTACCGACCAATATAAGCCCTCAAGCATCTAAAGCGGCGGTTTTGAGCCACGAGCAAGAACATGTTATCAACGAAAGGGCGGACGCAGAAAAGGAAGGCGCAGAGGTTGTGCGCCAGAGCGTCTCGTTGCAATATAGCTCATGTCCGGAATGCGGTAAATCCTATGTATCTGGCGGCACAACGACCACAGTAACATCCAAGAGCATAGAGACAAATATAAAAAATCAGGAAAGCGCAGCGAAGGATGCATAGAAAGTATACAGACAAACCCCGCTAAGAGCGGGGCTTTATATTTTTGTAAAGTATTATTTAAGCGGGGCAAATAATACTTTTTCTATGGCCTTTTTTAATGAAAGCAAGTATAATAAAGTTTGCATTATTTAGGACAATACAAAACAGAGGTAGGGAAATATGAAAGCAATAATTACGGTCATCGGAAAGGACAGAGTAGGCATCATTGCAGGGATCAGTGTTATTCTGGCGGAGTATAACGTCAATATTCTGGACATAAGCCAAACCGTCATGCAGGATATCTTCACGATGATAATGATGGTTGATGCAGAGGGTGCCAACGTGAAAATAGATGAATTGCAGCTGCGCCTTAATGAGGCGGGAGAGAAAATGGGCCTTTCGGTAAGGCTACAGCTGGAAGAAATATTTAACGCTATGCACAGGCTGTAGATATTTTATTGGAGGGAATTATGATTACGCAAAATGAGATATTACAGACTATAGGCATGATAGACAGGTTAAATCTGGATATCCGTACTATAACCATGGGCATCTCGCTTCGGGATTGCTCTAGTGACAGCGCGGAAAAATCATGTAATAAGATATATACCAAGATATGCAAAAAAGCGGAGAACCTCATCAAAACCGGTGAGGATATCCAAAATGAATATGGAATACCAATAGTAAACAAGCGGATATCGGTAACGCCCATATCCTTGGTTGCCGAATCATGTGAGGTCGAAGACTATATCGTGTTTGCCGAGACTTTAGACAAAGCCGCAAAAGAAGTCGGGGTCAATTTTATCGGAGGATTTTCGGCGCTTGTGGAAAAAGGAATGACGCCGGGAGATGAAAAACTGATAAGGTCCATCCCTCAGGCACTTGCACAAACCGAAAGGGTATGCTCCAGCGTAAATATCGGCACAACGAGAGCAGGAATAAACATGGATGCGGTAAAGCTGATGGGCGAGATCATCGTTTCGGCTGCGCAGGCCACAGCTGAAAGCGGGGGATTCGGATGCTCGAAGCTCGTGGTTTTCGCAAACGCAGTTGAAGATAATCCGTTTATGGCAGGGGCTTTTCATGGCGTTGGAGAGGCAGACTGCATCATAAACGTTGGCGTTAGCGGCCCGGGAGTTATGAAACACGCCATATCCGGTCTAAAAGGACAACCTTTTGACATGGTTTGCGATACGATAAAAAAGACCTCCTTCCAGATAACAAGGATGGGCCAACTTGTGGCAATGGAGGCATCTAAGCGGCTTGGCGTTCCCTTTGGAATAGTGGATCTGTCTTTGGCGCCTACTCCGGCCATAGGAGACAGCGTAGCGCATATACTTGAGGAGATGGGGCTGGAGGCTTGCGGAGCTCCAGGCACGACACTTGCGCTTGCATTGCTCAACGATGCAGTCAAAAAAGGCGGTCTTATGGCATCCTCGCATGTTGGAGGGCTAAGCGGAGCGTTTATACCCGTCAGTGAGGATGCGGGAATGATAGACGCTGTTTTGAACGGTGCGCTTACTTTGGAAAAACTGGAAGCCATGACGTGTGTTTGTTCTGTTGGCCTGGACATGATCGCAGTTCCGGGCGATACTCCGTACTATACCATCGCCGCGATAATAGCGGACGAAGCCGCCATAGGGATAATAAACAACAAAACCACTGCCGTACGCGTTATACCTTCGCCAGGCGCAAAAGTCGGGGATATAGTGGAGTTTGGAGGGCTATTTGGAAGGGCGCCTGTTATGCCCGTTAGTAAATGGTCCTGCAAAGATTTTATAGAAAGGGGCGGACGGGTACCCGCTCCGTTACATAGCCTCAGAAATTAAAATATAGACATGTTTATATTTATTAAAGACCATGCCCTTTTTTTGCCATAATCTGTTGTTATATTTGCGGTAGAAACTTAGCGAGGTATATCTAATGGATTATGACAAAAAAGGCGGATCGGTACTGGTCTGCGTCACGGATCAAAGAAGATGTGAAAAACTCATCGAGTTTGGGCACTCCAGGGCGATGTCAACGGGATGCTCTCTTATTGTGTTAAGCATACAGCCTGCTATTAAAAAGGCTGTCGGCCTGGGGGAAGCGATGGAAAACATGTTCAAGATATCTTCCCGGCTGTCGGCTCAAATGTACATATATTATAACAACGACCTTCAACGTACATTCAAATCATTTATGAACAGGCACATTATAAAAGAAATCATTATCGGAATGTCCGACAGTGATAATGACAGCGGATTCCGCAGTTTTCTGGAGAGCAACCACGGGGATTTGCCGCTGACGGTTTTTGAGCACAGTCAATCGGCTGAGGGTAAAATTCAGTTGAAGCTTGCAGTCGTATTATAATTATTGGAGGTTTACTCGATGAAGAAGAAATCCAAGGTTCTAAGGAATATAATAATTATCGTTATTGTAGTGGTAGTTATTGGCGGGGGCTTTCTGCTGTTAAGTAACAATAGTCCGGCGGAAGCAAGCGCGCAAAACCTGGTTACCTATACGGTTGAACAGGGTGACATCGATGTTGAAGTTACTGGGAGCGGCACGATCGATTCTGCCGAAACGCGGTCCATATACGCCAAGACGGCGATGGAGGCGGCAGATATTCCTGTATCGCTGGGAGATGAAGTGAAGAAGGGCGATATCATTGCCAATTTCACAAGCGATGATCTGGATACCGAAATAAAGGATCTTGAAAGCAAAATCAATGAGCAGAACGTAACTATTGGCACAATGCAGTCCACCGAAGGGGAGGACAAGATAGTTGCGCCGGCCGAAGGCAGGGTAAAAATAATTTACGCCGATAAAAGCGATGATATAGCCGCGGTGATGAAGAGCAATGCCGCAGTATGTATAATATCTTCCGATGGCAAGCTCAAGCTGACATATGAGGCAAAAGAGGGCAATGCACCCGCGGTTGGAGACAAGGTAGAGGTCAAAATAGGCAAGAGCAAAGAAGACGGGATCGTTCAAAATATTGTTGACAACAAGGTTACGGTAACGATCAATGAGGATAAATATGACCTTGATGTTGATGCGACTGTATTCGATGCGGATGACAACGAGCTTGGCTCAGGCAAGCTTGAAATAAACATGCCTATCAAAGTCACGGCGAACGGAGGCATAGTCCGCAGAGTATATACCTATTATAACGAAACGGTTGATAAAAACGAGAAACTGTTTGGCCTAAAAGGGACTCTGGTATCGGTTGAGTTGGAAAATGCATTGACCACGTTGGAAGACTATAATGACGATTTGAAGGAAGCATTGGATAAAAAGGCTTCGTTAAATGTAACCGCACCGTTTGATGGCGTTATAAGCACATTGGACATTGCAGCCGGGGACAAACTGGCTGACGGGGCCGTAGTATGCAAGCTGCAAAGCTCAAAGGACTTTGAAGCGACTGTAGCGATAGATGAACTTGATATTGCCAAGGTGAAAGTAGATCAGACGGCATCGCTGGATATCGACGCCCTACCGGATTCCAAGGTTACAGGTAAGGTGAAGAGCATTTCGAAAATCGGAACGTCCGATTCCGGCGTAACACGTTATAACGTGACCCTTGCACTTGCGAATACCGAAAATGTCATGTCCGGCATGAGTGTTTCGGCGGATATAAAGGTTGATTCGGCAAAAGATGCGATACTTGTACCCGTTGAAGCGGTTCAGACCATAGGGGAGAAGAAATTCGTTATGGTAGCTTCCTCATCCGGCGGTAGCGAGATAGCACCAAAAGCGCAAACCGGAGAGCAAACCACGCAACAACCGGAGCAGCAGAGCTCATCCAACGGAAACGAGCGCCGCGAAGGCGGGAACGGCCCTTCGTTTAACATGGATGGAGGAAACGGCCCAAAGCAGAATTCCAACAGGATAACTATCAGGAACGGCCAAAACGCAAGCACAGGACAGACGCTTGCAACCGGAGGAGAGTTGCGCGAGGTTGAAATCGGTCTTTCCAATGGAACGAACACCCAAATACTTAGTGGACTAAGTGCGGGCGAAACCATAATCTATACTGCATCGTCCAGTAACAGTAACAATATGTTTATGATGATGGGCGGAGCCCGGGAAGTCCGGACGGTACGAAACGAAGGCGGAGCTAATCAGGGCAGCCCACCCAGAGATTGATGCAGAAAGCGTGGTGTAATTTGTATGATAGATTTCAAAGATATCAGTAAGATTTACCAGATGGGGTCTGAGGAGATCCACGCTTTGCAGAACGTTAACATGCATATTGACGAACATGAGTTTGTCGCCGTGCTGGGGCCTTCTGGCAGCGGAAAATCTACCATGATGAACATAATTGGATGTCTGGATATTGCGGATGAAGGCACCTATATATTGGACGGCAACGATGTATCCCATATGAGTGAAAGACAGCTTGCAACGGTGCGCAACCGCAGGATAGGATTTGTCTTCCAGCAGTTTAACCTTTTGCAAAAGCTCAGTGCACTGGAAAACGTGGAGCTGCCGCTTATATATCAGGGGATACCGGCCTCCGAGCGGCATAGGATGTCGATGGAGGCGTTGGATATAGTCGGTCTGAAGGATCGCGTGAAGCATAAACCCAACGAACTCTCGGGGGGCCAGCAGCAGCGGGTGGCTATAGCAAGGGCTTTGGTTACAAAACCGGCGATAATTCTGGCCGATGAACCAACGGGAAACCTGGATTCGAAATCGGGCAAGGATATTATGAATATCCTCGTCGATCTCAACGGACAGGGGAATACGATAATTCTTATAACGCACGATCAATTAACGGCGGATAAAGCAAGAAGGATCGTACGGCTTTCGGACGGCATGATTGTTGAAGATATCATATTAGGGGAGGGAAGCGGAGCATGAAATTTACCCAAGCTTTTAAGATGGCCATGAGCGCCATATTTAGCAACAAGATGCGTTCCTTCCTCACGATGCTGGGAATAATCATCGGCGTTTTCTCAATAATAATGCTTATGGCCGTTGGGCAGGGCGCTACTAGCTCCGTGACCGATTCCATACAGGGAATGGGTTCCAATTTGCTTACAGCATCCGTGATGAGTATGAGGGATGCTCATATTACAATGGAAGATCTGGATGAAATGGTCGGCAAGAACGGTATTGCCGCGATTGCCCCTGTTGTTTCGTCAAGCCTAACCGTAAAGGGCGGAACCGAAACCATGGATGTGAATGTACAGGGTACAACACCAAGCTTTGCGGGGATCAGGAACTATAAAGTTCAGACTGGCAGATTTTTGGTTGATACGGATTCTGAATGGAGAAGCGCCGTAGCCGTAATCGGAATAGATGTTGCGGATGAGCTTTTCAGCACAAGAAACGTTATCGGAAATACAATAGTTGTTTCAGGCAGGAAATTCCAGATTGTCGGCCTTTTAGAGGAGCAGGGAAGTACGATGGGACAATCACAGGATGAAGAGGTCATCATACCTTTTTCTACGGCTCAAAGGCTATTCAGCGATACTTCAATAAGGACGTTCTACGCGTCTGCCGATTCGACTGAAGCTGTTGCGACGGCAAAGCAGGAGATCGAGAGCTTTCTTTTGCACAAAACAGGAGATTCGGAAGACTATCGGGTTTTCGATCAAAGCCAGATATTGGAGACCATGAGCGAGGTAACCGGAGCAATGACACTTATGTTGGGCGGCATAGCAAGTATATCGCTTCTGGTTGGCGGAATAGGAATAATGAATATAATGCTTGTTTCAGTAACTGAAAGAACCCGCGAGATCGGAATCCGTAAAGCCATTGGGGCGCAACGCTGGGATATAATGAGCCAGTTTCTAATAGAATCCATAGTAATATCGGTATTGGGAGGACTTATAGGCGTCTTGCTTGGCTACTTGGGTTCGTCGGTCGTATCCAGCCTGGTCACCGAACTCACAATGGTAGTATCCGGTTCGATAGTTGTGCTGTCGCTGGTTTTCTCAGCAATAGTTGGCATAATATTCGGCAGCTATCCTGCCCTGAAGGCATCAAAGCTGCGCCCAATAGACGCCCTTAGATATGAATAGTAACTAAAATTATTTTACCAGATTCTGAAAGCGGAGCAGGCTAACCTTGCTCCGCTTTAAAATTGGAAGAGACCGCCTTATATTGCGGCCTCTTGTGTGCAAAGAACCCTCTTTGTACCATACTTCATTTATCATCAGTATCCTGGATCCGTTATCTGTCGATGCTGTAAATTGTTTATTTACAGGCGGATCCTCTTGTTCAAATGGGCGTCTCTCAACCCTACAAACGGCCACAATGCCTACGCGGCATTTGCCGACCCTTTCAGCCATCGTTCCGGCTGAACTTGTTGAGTTCCTTGCAATAATAGATTAACCAATAATAAAAATATTATTCCGTATACGAAAAATATCTTAGCAGTAACAAGATACTGGCTTTTTTTATCATATTTCAAAAACACTTCGGTCGTCTGATATAATTCGGATACTGTCCAAAAAGCTGGATATAACTGGGAATATATGTCTTGCAAACGAACATACATTCGCATATAATCATACTATAGATATTCGGGAGGCTGAAATGGGAAAGAATCAACAACAGAACGATGCGGTAAAAGCCGCAGAAACCATACGCAAGAAATGCAGGTGTAACGGCAGGGTTTTTCATTCCTATTATTACATAAGAAACAACTACGCTGAAATATGTTCAATATTACTGGCGGAAGTCTACAGTGAAGAAAAGCTGTTATTATTTATGAGTAAAGAAAAATTCCAGATCATAATAGACGAGGAAAGCTGGAACTGCAGGAAACAATTGCAGGAATTGAATTTTAGACTTGCAGAATACATAGCAATAATAGAAATATATGTATTAAGCAAGGGTACCACAAGAGGCGGGTCTATAATTTGCGGAAACAAACAACTGATATCAGCAACTGCATCCTATATGCTGTTGCCAGAAGATACGTTGAATAAGCATATGCATTTATCTACATCCGATATAGAGCAAAGGTTTTTGATACCTCAAAAGGCCTTTTTGGACAGGCTGTAGCTAAACCTTTTCATTAATTAGCTGGGCAAAAGTCGCCCTTTCAAAATGGCCGGAAATAGCAGCCTGAAGCTCTCCAAGTGTGTCATGGACAGGACAGCTTTTGCCTCCGACCAGGCTCCTTGGGCAATAATCCGGATCCGAAAGACAGCGGTTTAAGCATATCGGGCCTTCTGCAGCCTCAATAACATCTTTAAAGCTTATCTCTTCGGGAGTCTTAATTATCTGGTAACCGCCATACATTCCCCTGAACGATTTCGTAAGGCCTGCGATATTAAGCTTACGAAGGATTTTCAATGCGAATCTCAACGGCACGTCCTGATTCTCTGCGATGGTTCGCGCGTCTACCTTTGTGCCTTCTGGAAGCAAGCAAAGATAAAGGATGATCCTGATAGCATAGTCTGCTTCTCTGCTTATCCGCAAATAAACCGCTCCCTTACTCGTTATTTTTTTAACCCAAAGAATTCTACTCGTTACGAATGGCAGCCAGGGGACTTAATTTCATTGCCCTTAGTGATGGGAAAATCCCGGATACCATCCCAATGACCACAGAGAATACCAATACGCCGATACCGGTCAAAGGTTCGACGACGGCTCTGGCCATTCCGCCTTCAGAACCTGCAAGGAGCTCAGATAGCCATGGTACATCCGTTATTAAATATGATAACACAATTCCGATAATTAATCCAATTATACCGCCGATTAAACCGATTAGCCCCGCTTCAAACAGAAAAACATTTCCGAGATTTGAATGTTTACATCCCAAAACCTTCATTACTCCGATATCTTTTGTGCGCTCGATTATGGAGGTAAACATGGTGTTGGCGATACCAATGGCAGCTATAAAATAGGCTATCAAACCTACTATCGCCCATTGTGTCTGCTTGCGCTGTTGCTCCTTCTGGTTCTCTTTGATATATTCGGTATCGCTGTAGCATTGGAAACCCGCGTCTTTGATAGCCTTCATAACTGGGTCGACCGTATCCATATCCTTCACGCGGACAATCGCCTGCTGATACTTGGTGGGATCTACGCCCATACTTTCTTTCATGGCGTCGGCGACTTTTTTGTTTGCTTTAAGATATTTCTTCAAAACATCCAGGCTCATAAAAGCATAATAACTTTCCTGCGTGCCGGATTTTTCCAGCACTCCTACGACCTTTGGAGTTATATAATTCGCGGGCAGAAGCTTTTCTTCCTCTTCGCCGCCGGCATCTACAGCGCCCTGATCCTCATCGAAACCTTCGTACATATAGGTTCCGCCGAGAAGCATCTTATACTTAATACTAAGCCAGTTAAGCGGGGGGCCGTTTTCGAAATACTCTTCCATTTCGCTGTCTTTTGGCGGTTTGCTGGGGTTGAAAAATGTACCTTTAACATTAGACCCCATAACGATCTCAAACTTGTTTGTATTCGGATTTAGAAACCGGCCGTCCTCCAGCTTATAGTCCAGGTCCTCCAAAGAACCTGGGTCGACAGCCACAAGAGACAGATACTCGTTGGTATATTTCCCGGTTTCGATATATGCAGAAAGATATGTCCATGGCGTCGCAGCTATAACACCGTCGATCTTTTTAAAAGCGTCGATCGCCTTATCATTCAAAATAACTTTGCTTTGTTGGCTGCTGCCGTCCATGGAATATCCGCCACTGTCCATAACGGTTATCTGCGTTAGATTTGCGCCCTGACTGACATTTTCTATAAACATCTGCTTATCGCCCTCTCCCAAAGCAAGCATTATGACGATAGAGACCGTTCCTATTATAACGCCCAATATAGTCAGGAAAGAGCGTAGTTTACGCTGCCAAAGATTGCTTATTGCCATATAGGCAATATCACTCATCCTCATCTTCCAAAATGGCCTTTCTGCGTTTTGCCTTGCGGACAAGCACGATAACGACGATCAGGATGATTATCGCCGCAACCGCTATTGCAAGGTAGACCCACCATGACAGCGCGTTTTCATCCTCAGCCTCGCCGTTGATGCCGGGGTCTTCCGGTATATCGGGTTCCTGCTCGCTTATCATGCCGGAAAAAGTTTTTTCTTCTTTATGCTGCGTGCCGTTGTCATCCTCGTAGGTAAGTATAATCTTGCCGCTTATCATGCCCGGGCTGCCTTCGAGCACCTGGTTTACAAGGTCTCCGCCGGTAGCATCGCCGGTATTGTCGCTGGGAACTGAAGACGGCTCGGATAATGTTGTATCTTCGCTATCAGCAGCGATCGACGCATCATCAGCGCTTTCGTCCCCCGTGTCAACATCATCAGAGTCAACGGTTGTACCATCGCCTTCGCTACCGGTATCTTCCGATGGCGTATCGCTTTTTGTAAGCTTAAGAGGAGCGCCGAACATGAGTTTGTTTTTTATTTCCGGAACAATGCCTACTCCGTCTCCGCCGTCGTCAGGCACACTCTCTTCCAGTAAAGGATCGGTATCCCCTCCTTCCATAACAGGCGTTATTTCCAAAGAAACGGTTATCTTCTGGCCGGGCTCCAAATTGCCGCCAAAATAGCTTGCACCGGGGGCAAACCCCGTTCCTTCAACAGTAGCAAGAACGTTGTTTACAGTCGATTTGCCCATGTTATATACGTTCATTGAGACCTCGGTGATCTCGTTGGCATAAATCGGGTTGCCCAACTGCGGTTCATCCAGCTTTATGCGTATCTCCTGCTTTATTGGGATGGTAATCGAGTCAGACGCCTCAAGCGGGTTGCCGTCGGAATCCTTATACGTTATGTTGATGCTAAGAGGCTGCACTTTTGCTGTCGTATCGCCCCTTGTTATAAGCTTATATTCAAGT
The DNA here is from genome assembly GCA_031550915.1 of Eubacteriales bacterium. Taxonomy (GTDB): domain Bacteria; phylum Bacillota; class Clostridia; order Christensenellales; family MGBC116941; genus JAVBOF01. Next base: position 14,750 of record JAVBOF010000145.1, read on the forward strand.
TTCGTCTCACTGTCTTTTGCCAGCGAATCGATAAACTGAGAAACGCTTCCGTTGGAAGGCAGTATAACACCTTCCTCCGATTTGACCGAGACATTTATAGTTGAAGCCTTTGCTTTTTTACTTGTATTGGCAAGCGTCAGCTCCAAGGTAAATTCTTTGCCTGCAAGAACTTCCTTCGGATTCGGTACGCATTCCTTGATAATGATATTAGGTTTGTCGGGATCGCTCACCGTACCGCCCCCACCGCCCGCATCGTTGCCTCCGTCGTCGGTTGATGCAGGGCTTTTTCCGTGGGAAACATGACAATAGACGGATATGGAAGAGGTACCGTCGCCGGACTTGTTCTCACTTTCATTCGAGTAGCTGTATTTGATATCAAACGGGATGATATAGTCGCCATTGGTCGTATCCTTATCTACTTTGAACTTAAATTCGATATATGCGCGGCGGGTAGAAGCATCAAATTTAAGCGATTTAGTTGAATTGGAAACTACGAACGGATATGTCGAAACATCGCTAATTACAGGGGATACCTTTACGCCCCAAACCTTGTAGCCAGCATCAAGTGTCAAAGGAATCTTCAATATCATGACCCGGTCTTTGTTATCCGTCGGGTCATAGCCGTTGGAATAGCGTTTTGTTTCCCCTGGCAGCTTTGCGTTATTATCAATGGAAATGATATTATCCATGCTTTCCACAGTGCCGTCCGTCGGACTTTGTGTCGGGGATGGGGTCGGGTCTGCGAGTGAACGGGTAACAGACATGGATAACAATATAGTAAATACCATTGTTATAGATATAAATATTCCAATTAGTCGTTTTGCCCTAAGCGTCATCTTTTGCCTCCCTAATGTTTTCATTGACCTCGATCATTTGTATCTTGCCGTCTAATATATGAATTACCCTGTCTGCATAGGCGGCGTTTTCAATATCGTGCGTCACCATGATGAGTGTCTTTTCATTCTTTCTCACGAAGCTTACCATCAGCTCCATTATTTCTTCAGATGTCTTACTATCCAGATTTCCAGTTGGTTCGTCCGCGAAGATTATCTCAGGGTCCGCGACCAGCGCCCTTGCAAGGGAAACCCTTTGCTGCTGCCCACCGGAAAGCTGCGTTGGCCTGTGTTTCAAATGTGTTGCGAGCCCTACCGCTTTAAGCATCTTCCTGGCCCTTTTGCGTCGCTTATTACGTGGTACGCCTTTGAATATGAGTGGCATACAGACATTATCCAAAGCAGTGAGATAGGAAAACAGATTGAATGACTGGAAGATAAAACCCACATGCTTTTGACGGAATATGACCAGCTCGTTTTCTGTCATGGAGCTTGTACGTTTGCCCTTTATTACTATTGTACCTTTTGTAGGATGCTCAAGCCCTGCCAAAAGGTTCAATAGAGTGGATTTGCCGGAACCGGACTTTCCGACTATGCAGCATATTTCACCCTTTGCGATGTCCAGACTTACGCCATCTAACGCTCTCAGCCTGTTGTTTTCTATTCTATAGACCTTTGTAAGATCTTTGCAGGAAACTATGTTTTCCATTCATCCTCAAAATAGGCACACACTTAAAATATTTGCCAAAAATCATCATAGCAATGTTATTTTATGCAACTATACAAAATTAATTATACAACATGCGGTTTTTATGTCAAATCATTATTAAACCTTTTACATCTTCTATATGGTTTATTTGATACGTTCTGGCTATAATGGTTATTATATTAGACGCAGGAGGTTGATGTATTGTTCCGATTACTCAAAACGCTGATCGGCATTCTGCTTATTGCCGTAGTTGTTATACTTATACTGTACCTTACAGGAATACTGGACAATAAAGATATTGGCAAGATAGTGGACGGCACAAAGGAATTTGTGACGCATACGAAAGAGCCGGATGCAAGTGAAGTCCCTACGGAGGTACCGGCGGAAAATCCGGAAAACACTCCAGCACCAACGGCGAAAGCAAAAGAGCCCCAAATTGAAAACTATAAGGCTTACGAAAATGCTGACTTTGGTGTCAGCTTCCCAGGTGATGCAAAGGAAGAGACGCTGGAAAAGGATATACTCGGCATGAAAATGCAAATAGATACGGCGAGCTATGCGGACGCCAACGGCAGCTATTCCGCAATGCACACTGAGCTACCCTCCGTGGTTGCGGCATCGGCAAAAGCGGGGCTTGCGGATAATTTATTTGTAGGTTTACTTTCACAATACAATCTAGAGGTCACCGATCGTTTCGAGACCGAGGTGCAGGGCAAAAAAGCAACGGCGTTCATTGCGAATTCAACAAAGGATGATTCGGTATCAAAGGTAGTGCTACTTATGGATGAAGGCAATTGCGCGTGGGCTATCAATACGGTTTCCGATGATTCCAAGCAATTTGATGAGGATTTCCTTAACAGCCTTACTCTAAAGTAATTACTTAATACAAAAACCGGCTTTAGTTGTTTCGCTAAAGCCGGTTTTTGTATCGCGAACGGTCAAATTCTTGTAAGATCGTAAGGCGTTTCCTGATATACATAGTAATTTAGCCAGTTTTGGAAAAGTAGATTTCCGTGGCTGCGCCATGTGACTACCGGATTTTTTGACGGATCGTCATCCGGATAGAAATTATGGGGGATATCTATATCCAAACCCTTATCCACGTCTCTCCAATACTCAATCGCCAGGGTATCCGCGTCATATTCGGAATGTCCTGTAACAAAGATATTTTTACAGTCACGGCTTGCAGCGATATATACCCCGGCTTCGTCAGATTCGGCAAGCAGTTCAATATCATCGCAGGCCAGGATATCTTCACGGTCTACATAGCTGTTGCGGCTATGCGGCGCGAAGAACTCATCATCAAACCCGCGCATTAGCTTGGAGTTCCTGTTCAATACCCTGTGCTTGAATACCCCGAACATCTTTTTGTCCAACGGGTATTTCTGTATGCCATAGTGGAAATAAAGCGCGGCTTGTGCCCCCCAGCAGATATTCATAGTACTGAAAACATTGCTCTTGGTCCATTCCATTATACTGCGTAATTCATCCCAATAGAAAACTTCTTCGAACCTGAGCATTTCAACAGGGGCTCCGGTTATTATCATTCCGTCGAACTTAGCGTGGGAAATTTCATCAAACGTTTTATAAAACGATTCCAGATGCTCCTTGGATGTATTTTTGGATTTATGGCTCGCGGTATGCAAAAATACAGGCTCAACCTGCAAAGGCGTATTGCCAATGACCCTAAGAAGCTGCGTTTCGGTTACGATCTTTGTCGGCATGAGGTTCAGGATCACTATCTTAAGAGGACGAATGTCCTGCTTTACAGCTCTTTCCTCGGTCATGACGAATATGTTTTCTTCGTTCAATATCTTGTGCGCGGGCAACGCCGCGGGAATCTTTAACGGCATACTTACCTCCAACTAAATCCTAATTAATATATATTATAATAAACATAAATAAAATTCAATTCGAAAATGCCTCTGATAAAAAAAGCCCAATGAATAATTAGCGTGTTTTTTGGATAAAAGGGAAGTAACTAAGTTAATTAAAAAAGGATGGTGCAAGTTGATTTTGGCATTCCTGCATATTTGACCATTAAAGAAATTGCATATATAATTTGGAAGTTAGAGAGTGATATTCAAAAAAATTTTATATAATTTTAGGAGGAATTCAAATGGCAAAAAACCTCACTATTGACGGCAATTACGCCGCGTCGTATGTTTCCTACGCTTTCAGCGACGTAGCCGCGATCTATCCGATAACGCCGTCTTCAACAATGGCGGAAGTTTGTGACGAATGGGCGGCCGCAGGCAAAACAAATCTTTTTGGACAGACTATGCGCATTGCGGAGATGCAATCGGAGGCCGGGGCGGCAGGCGCTGTCCACGGTTCCCTCGCGGCAGGCGCGCTAACAACGACATACACGGCGTCCCAGGGTCTGCTGCTTATGATCCCAAACATGTATAAAATATCCGGTGAATTGTTACCTTGCGTTTTCCATGTAAGCGCAAGAGCTTTGGCCGCACATGCGCTTTCGATATTCGGTGACCATAGTGACGTTATGTCCACAAGGCAAACCGGCTTCGCGCTGCTTGCGTCTTCATCGGTCCAGGAGGTTATGGACCTCGGCACGGTAGCACATCTGGCCACGTTAAAATCCAAGGTGCCCTTCCTTCATTTCTTCGATGGATTCAGGACGTCTCATGAGGTTCAGAAGATCGAGGCGATAGACTATAAAGATATGGATATGCTGCTGGATAAAAAGCTGATCGAGGATTTCCGCAGCCGTGCGATGAATCCCGAACACCCGCACCAACAGGGTACGGCTCAAAATCCCGATATCTACTTCCAGGGAAGGGAAGCGGCGAACAAATTCTACGAAGCCACACCTGAAATAGTCCAGGAGGAAATGGACAGGATAGCAGAACTGACAGGACGAAAATATAAACTGTTTGATTACTTCGGCGCCAAGGATGCCGAGGATATAATCGTAGTTATGGGCTCCGGCGCGGATTGTGTTGAGGAAACGATAAATCACCTCAATAAACAGGGCGCGAAACTGGGTATGCTGAAAGTCCGGCTATACAGGCCTTTCTCAGTCAAACATTTTGCCAAAGCTTTGCCAAAGAGCGTTAAGCGTATAGCTGTGTTGGACCGCACCAAGGAACCCGGCTCGCTTGGTGAACCGTTATACACGGACGTTGTAGCCGCTCTTATGGAAGCAAACCGGACGGGTATACAGGTAATAGGCGGAAGGTATGGGCTGGGATCAAAAGAGTTTACACCATCTATGGTTAAAGCGGTATTTGATAACCTTGCCGCGTCTAAGCCCAAAAACCATTTTTCGGTCGGCATATTGGACGACGTGTCCGGCTCGTCATTAAAAGTTA
>JAVBOF010000103.1:0-6415 GCA_031550915.1 Eubacteriales bacterium
AATGCCTGCAAAGCGATCGATACGTGTCCGCTGTGAATAGGGTTGAACGTGCCCCCCATTATTCCCAGCCTAACGGTCTCGTCGTATTCGTTTTCCGCCTGGAATTCCATTTGGCCGCTAATTTTCATATATAATCCGCCGTTACTTATTTACTTTAGTATAAACTAAAACATCCAAATATGAAACAGCGCTGGCGTTTATTTTCAGTAAAATAAGAGGCGGTATATATACGCATGGTTTTGGCACTAATCGATAAAGGAGGTTTTGGAAAGTTATGGATAACAAGATCAAAATGTTCTACAAAACAAGGATGTCGCAGGGAAAGACGCGGCTCGCGCGGATACTGGACATGGTGGTTTTGCACCTTGGATTGTTCGGGATAGCCTATGTGTATTTTCTATATCTCTCGCGGTCTGTCATTGCAGCGCTGGTTTTTGCTATCGCCGTTGTGATGTTATGCTCTTTTGCGCTGTATCTTATACGGCGTGGAAAGCTAAATAGGTTTATCGAAACACAGCAGAAGTTGCTCCGAGAAAAAATAGCGATGGAAAAACTCGTTATGATGGAGAGAAACAGCTTTATATCGTCCATGCGTATGGTATTGAGTTCAAACGGATATGAGCCGATCTTCTGCAGAAACGATGAGATACTCGCTATAAAAAACGGCGGGCGCTATATGATAAAGCTGTTTCAGTACCATCCTTCACATTCTCTGGAGGCGCAGGATATCTTGGAAACGTATCTGAGCGCCAAACGCAGCGGATATACAAAATGTATGATAATTACGACCTCGCCGCTGTCAAAGGACGCGGAAAGCGCTATGCGCAGGATAGATGACCTTGATATAGGCACACTTGCCATGCAGGAATTATATGAAATGGCCGGAGAGCTTGGGCTGCTTCCTTCCGATGAAGAGCTTGAAAACGCGGTTTTTGCGGAAATGGAGGAACAGAGGATACAATGGTCTAAAGTACGCGAAAAGGCGGTCATTCCGCAGAAGGCAAAAAAATACGCCGTATGTGGCTTGATCATGCTGCTAGCTTCGCTGATAACCAAGTATGCGACATATTATTATGCGTTTGCTCTTGTCTGCTTTATACTCGCCGCGTTTGTGGCATATAAAAGCCGCCGTGCCAAAGAAGAGGAACAGCTCGACGCCTAACGCTATAAAACGATGGTTTTGTTTTCTTTTGATTCGCGGTACAGTACAAATTTGCTGCCTATGCATTGCACGGGATCCGCACCGCAAGCTTCTGCCAAAGCCGCACATGCTTCCTTCGCGTCCACGGGGCTATTGCGCATCAAAGATGCTTTTATAAGTTCCCGTGCTTCCAAAGCGTCGTCGGCCTGTCGGATGATATTGTCACTTATTCCGTCCTTACCTATATGCAGTATCGGCGAGAGCTCGTTTGCTAACGCCCTGAGCTTTGCTCTTTGTTTGGTTGTCAATGCCATGTTGTCTCCTAATCTACAAAATCAAATTCCGTACCGAGCATATTGACAGTATCTCCATCCTGCGCGCCTTTTTCCCTCAAAGCTTCGATGATACCCCATTTGATCATCTGTTGGTGGAAGTGCCGCATACTATCGGTATCGGTCGGATTTGTGTTCTCTAAAATACGTTCTATCAAACTGCCTTCAACGTAGTATACTCCGTTGCTTTTCTCGATATCAAAGCTGAGTTTCTCGGTTTCCTGCAATGCATCTTCCTCGTCAAACGGCTCCTGCGGCGGTATCTGCTGAAGCATTGTAAAGGCTTCCTCCAGCAACTCTTCCAGCCCCTGTCTGCCTGCGGCAGATATTGGAAAAACCTTAACACCCAGCCCCTCCAGCTTTTCTTTGAAATCGATAAAGTTTTCCCGAGCCCCATCGATATCCATCTTGTTCGCGGCAACGATCTGCGGCCTTTCGGCCAATAGCTTACTGTAGCTTTCCAGTTCGCCGTTTATGCATAAATAGTCCTCGAATGGGTCTCGCCCTTCGCTGCCTGATACATCAATGACGTGTATCAGCATACGAGTGCGTTCAATATGCCTCAAAAACTCATGCCCGAGTCCGATGCCCTCGCTCGCGCCTTCAATAAGCCCGGGTATATCCGCCAAAGCAAAATTCTGCCCGTGGATCTGAAGCATACCAAGGTTTGGGGTCAGAGTTGTAAAGTAGTAATCGGCTATCTTTGGCTTTGCGGCTGTGACGGCCGAAAGCAAGGTGGATTTGCCGGTATTTGGAAAGCCGATAAGACCGATATCGGCAATGGTTTTCAGCTCTAGTATGACGCAGTATTCTACGGTTTTTTTCCCGGGAAATGCAAATTTAGGAGCTTGTCGCGTCGGTGTCGCAAAATTGCTGTTGCCCTTACCGCCATAGCCTCCGCGCAATACAGTCTTTTGGCCTCCGTTGTGCATGTCCGCGATGATATTACCGCTGGCTTCGTCTCTGATTATCGTTCCCTGCGGCACTTTTATAACAAGATCTTCCCCGCGCTTGCCGGTGCGGTTCCGGCTTTGCCCGTCTATTCCGTTTTCTGCTCGGTAATGCTTGTTATAGCGGAAATCCACAAGCGTGTTCATACCGGTATCGACTTCGAATATTATGCTGCCCCCGTTGCCTCCATCCCCGCCATCCGGTCCGCCCGCGGCCACATATTTTTCGCGGTGGAAGGATACGCAGCCGTTACCACCGTTACCTGCCTTAATATATATTTTTGCATAATCTATAAACATAATTCCTCATTTAATAAGCGGATTGGCACAAAGCATATGTATTGGGCACTCTTCACATCTCGGCTTCTGAGCTTTACACACCTTTCGTCCATGCCATATAAGCCAGTGGTGGGCGGCAGACCAATCCTTTTTCGGTATATTGGCCATAAGCTGTTTCTCGGTCTTTTCCACATCCTTAGCCTTTGCAAGACCTGTTCGGTTCGCGACTCGAAAGACATGCGTGTCTACAGCTATTGCAGGTATATCAAAAGCTATAGAACCAACCACGTTAGCGGTTTTCTTGCCGACACCCGGCAGTTTTTGCATCTCATCTATGCTTTTGGGGACTTCTCCGCCATAGTTGTTGCATATTGTGCGCGAGGCAAGGACGATATTCTTTGCTTTAGTATGGTAGAATCCGCAGCTTTTTATATGGGGCTCCAACTCTTCCGGTTCCATCGCCGCAAATTGTCCTGGAAGGTTAAACTTCTTAAACAACACATCCGTAACCTTGTTCACCTGTACATCTGTACATTGCGCCGAAAGCATGGTAGCAATAAGCAGTTCAAACGGGGAAGAAAAAACCAAAGCGGGTTTTGCGTCCTCGTATACCTTGCTCAAAATATCCAACATTGCCTTGATCTTTTTTTTATCCGCCATCTTCTCACCTGCTTCAAGGCTCGATTATACCATTATTTCTGGCAATTTAGCAATAACAAGGAAAACGAAACCGTTTTGCGGCTTGATATTTCGTTATAATGTGGAATAAATCGGTATTTGCATGTATAATACATTTGGGTGATTGTGCGCATTACATGTGTCAATGGTTTTTCGAAGAAGCACTTGAAAGGCTTTATATGTTGAAGCGATGTCTTTCGGGGCGGCAATTGTCTGTTAGGATATGGGCTTGTTTTTGGCGGCGTGGACATAGGGCTGACGTATGCGGCAACGAAAGCCGCGCGGAGGGAATGGCAATATGTAAAGGATTACAACCAATGGATTTTTACGAAAAAAATTATACCTAGGTAGGTTAGCGATCTTTACCACGATTACCATATTTCTTGGAGGAAGGAAAAATGGATGAGGTAAAACAAGTTTTGATCTGCGTCACGGGCCAAAAGACCTGCGAACGGCTAATAAATCATGGCGCAGAAATAGCTAAGGATAAAGGACTGGGATTGACGGTACTGCATGTAGCCAAAAAAGGGTTTAATTTTTTGGGAAACCCCGAAGATGGAGAGGCATTGGATTATCTTTTTGAGATATCCAAAAACTTTAACGCTGATATGGTGGTTTTACGTTCAGATGATGTGGTAAAAGCCATCGTTAAGGTGGCCGGTTTGCAGAAAGCGGAAGCAGTGGTAATAGGCTCGGCACCGGATAATACTGATAATTCAATAATGCAAGGTTTGCAGACCAATTTGAAACATGTGAAGATAATTTCTGTTTAGAATGGAGATATAATTTGAGAATAAAAACGGTAGACATTGTCCGCGCTTCGGTGATCGCTGCTGTATATATAGCTTTATCCGTAGCTTTTTTGCCGATAAGTTTTGGAATGATACAGCTAAGGGTGCCTGAGATGCTTTGCGTCTTGCCCGCGCTGATACCTTCCGCAATACCAGGGCTTTTTATCGGTTGCCTTATTTCGAATATTATTGGCGGATTCGGCATCATAGATATTGTTTTCGGAAGCCTTTCGACACTTTTGGCGGCATACCTCGCGTATAAATTGCGCAAACGTATATGGCTGGTACCGTTACCTGCGGTTTTGGTAAACGCGGTTGTGGTCGGGGCGTATTTAACTGTAATACTGCCGCCGCCGCTTCCGGGCTATCTGATTATGGCGTCTTATGTCGGGTTGGGGCAGATCGGCGCCTGCTATGTTTTGGGCATGCCTTTTCTCTTTATATTAAAGAAATATGCCATGAAGCTTTTTGGCCCGGTAGTTTAATAAAACATGTACCTAAAGCATAACACACATGCACTTAAGCAATAATATTTTTATATACGGAGGATTATATGGGAAAATATTTTTCTCGAGCCTGGCAGATATACAGGCAATACCCGTTGACTATACTGCCGCTGGTAATAATGTATGTCATAATGATGATCGTTTCTTTGGTATATCTTTATGTGTTGGAACACATAGGTCAAAATATCATTCAGGATCCGTTTTCGGCCATCAGCATTATAGTAGTGACAATGATTTTGATGACTTTGATATTTGCTGTTGCATCGGTAATAGGTATGGGTGCAAATTTGGGCTTGATACGCAGAGCTATGGCGGCGGATCCGGATCCTGTAGTAAGAAAGCCGCTTCGCGGAGCAGCAACCGCAGGCATAAAACGCTTTTCGATGAAATACCTAGGCTTTACGCTCATGTGGGTGGCTGTCTTTATAGTACTTGGTATAATATTAACGATAATTATTATGATATTGATGCTGGGTATCGGCCTTTCCAGCTTTTCCGCGCTTCAAGCCGGAGCGGAGATACCGACGGGCGGGTTGGTTTTTTCCACGTTCTTTTCTATCTTTCTCGTAGTTGTTGCAGCCGTATTCATAAGCCCTGCATATATGTTCGGGGAACCGGCTATCGCTCTTGGAAACAAAGGAGGATTCGGCGCATTCGTTGAAGGATGGAGAGTGCTGAAGGGCCGGTATTGGAAATCTATCTTGGTCGTATTCATCACCGTGGCCATTGCCGTCGTTTTGATAGTATTGCCGATAGTCTGTATTGGACTTGGGGGCAATGAAGATATTTTCGGTATCTATAGCAATTTCACAACGAATGATAGTTCAATGAATAGCAGCGTGTATATTGCGTACAATATCTATACCTTTGCCATGGGGCTGATTATCTGCCTCATTGCATATTACTTCAGGTTGGTGTTCTTCGCGATGTATGAGGATACGCTTGATTTGAACCGTCCGCACGGGGAAGAGGCCGTTTTACCGTTAATGAACACACCGGCGGGTGCAATCGGAGAAAACGAAAATACGCAGGTTTTGCTTGCCGAGAAGGAAATGACGGAGGGCAATCCTGAAGAGGCTTTGGAAGAAGACCATTATGAACAGGACGAGGCTTCCTCTTTCTTGCACAGCTCGGATACTGAAAAGAGCGGAGAAGGATTGGATGAGGGCAACAGGGTGGAGTACTGATGGGGTCCATGTAAAATAGATGTAAATATATAGTTTGTAATATGTAAAAATACACGTAATCAAGTATGTTGGCTTTGTTATGGTATTGCTAAAGAAGGGCATACGACTTAGAATGAAAATTGAATTATTATTTTAAGTGATTATATTGAATGCCGCTTTTCTTTAGGAAAAAGTGAGGTTTGGAGATGCCGCTAATAAAAAGACGAAGACGTAGAAGAAGGGGACATGGAGGCAGGAAGCTGCCGCGAATGGCTATATTGATCATAGCCCTCGTTATAGCAATTGGGATCGGAACAGGGATTTTCCTTATTTCCGCCAATGCGAAGCCGAGCGCAGAAGACCTGCAAAAACAAGCCGCTGACGGGTCCTTCTTTGACGGTATAAAAATAGCAGGAATGGATGTTAAGGGCAAATCCATGTCCGAGGTAAAGCAAGAGCTTTCCACAATGGAACAGCAGATGTTGAATGCTGTTAGCATAGATCTTGTGCTCGATGAGGAATCAAAACATCTCAGCGCTGCAGACCTGGGCCTTCGTACAAATATCGATGAT
>JAVBOF010000041.1:0-2777 GCA_031550915.1 Eubacteriales bacterium
ACCATTGTTATCAACGGTATACGAGATGGATACCGCATCATATTTACCGGCTCTCCCACGTTTGAAGCCTTCTTCAAGTTTATATCCTTCCATTGCCTCAACTTGCTCATCAAATTCCTTTTGGGCGTCCGAAATACCCGCCGCAAGATCATCGATGGTTTTTCCGCCGGACGGCGCGCATACAACGGTGATATTGGATTCCTTGTCTGGAGAGGTAAGAAACAATGCTATGTTTGCCGCGGATATGCCGCCTGAATTTTTGACCTTTTCTTTGTCTTCATCCGAAAGCTCAGTTAAAATTGGCCAGTCCTTTTTATATTTTACTGAAAAGCCATATTCTTCACTAATGTATTCCCTGTAGTTTGGGTCGGTAACAACCGCCGCTTTTGTAGGCATCGCTTCCGAAGGCTTCGCGGAGGGAACGGGATCCTCTCCACACGCTGATACTATTAATAAAAGCGTCAGAGTCAATATCATTACAATCAGTTTTTTAATCATATCAGAATACTCCCGTCAAGTTTGTTTATAGGCCTTCGTTATATCGTTATCCATCAATACGGTTACCATGAAATAGCCCTTGGAGTACCTCGCGCCAACTGGTATTTCCTGTGTATTAATAATTGTCTGGGTACCGTCCTTCTGGATGAAAAGTATATTGCAATGCTCTTTAACTATACATGCATATACACATTCAAATCCGTTTGCACCATTTCGTTTGAATTCCCATGTTTTTAGACCCTTGCCATTACGGCCCTGTATGTCATAGTCCAGCAGCAGGCTGCGCTTTGCATAGCCCCTGTCGGTCACGATTACAACTTCGCCTTCACTTCCGGCTTGCCCTGCAAAGATAATGCTGTCGCCGCTTTCCAAATTTATGGCCTTAACGCCCGCCGATACCCTGCCCATGACAGGGATACCTTCATTGCTTATATTGATGCTCATGCCATATTTGCTAATAAACAACATCGATGGGGCGCCATCCATTATCTCAACGCCCAAGAGCGAATCTCCATCTTTCAGGTTGCACGCCGCGATCTTGCTCTTTCTTGTATTATAATCCGATGCATTACTGCGTTTTACCATTCCGTTTCGTGTGTAGAAATTCAGATGCCCGTTTTCAAAATCTCCTATATCTAGTATGGATACGACGTTTTCGCTATGCTCAAGTCCTGCCAAAATTCCGCTTATCTGTGTGCCCTTGTCCTTCCATTTGGCTTCGGGAATATCATCTGCATCCAATATGAAGCAGTTGCCGATATCCGTAAACAGATGTAATTGCCTTTCGGTAGATGTTCGAACGACTATCTGTACATTGTCGCCGTTCAAAACGGCCTCATCGTCTTTTGAGGCATATGTTTTTGCGTTCATGCGCTTTAAAAAAGCATTTGCGGTCATTATTACGAAGCATTCCTCCGCCGGTTTCTGCTGTGCGGCAGCAAGGAGTACCGGGTGGGGATCGTCGTCTATGAATACCGTTCGGCGCTTGTCCGCATGATTTTTCCGTATTTCCATAAGCTCGGATTTTATTACAGCCGCCAATTTTTTCGGGCTTTCTATTATGGAATTAAGATGAGCAATGAGCGCAAGTATCTCCTTATATTCTTTCTGCAATGCTTCCAACTGCATGGATGTCAGCCTTTGCAGTCGCATATCCAATATCGCCTGCGCCTGTATCTGCGTCAGGTCAAACTCCTTCATGAGCCTTTCACGGGCCTCCGCAGGATTCTTACTGGAACGTATTAGGCTTATGACTGCATCCAGGTTTTTTATGGCAACCATCAAGCCCTCTAATATGTGCTCGCGTTTCCTGGCGTTTTCAAGCTCAAATCTTGTTCTGCGGAGAACGACTTCCTTTTGGTAATTTATATAGTATTCGTTTATCTCTTTCAGCCCAAGCGTCTTGGGTTTGCCGTCCGCTATAGCCACCATATTTACGCCGAAGGTTATCTGCAGATCCGAGTATTTATACAGTATAGCCAGTATCTTTTCCGCATCGGCATCCTTCCGTATCTCTATGACGGCGCGTATTCCCTCTTTATCGGATTCATCCCGGATATCTGTTATGCCTGAAAGCTGATCCTTTTTATCTTCGCTTAGCTTTAATATCTTTTCCAGAAGGTTTGCTTTTTTTACTTGGAACGGCAATTCCGTTATAACTATCAGGCTTTTACCGTTTTTCAGATGCTCTATCTCCGTTTTGGCGCGCACAGAAAGCTTACCGGTGCCTGTCCGGTATGCTTTTTGGAGCTCATCACCGTTCAATATGCCCCCGCCTGTAGGAAAATCCGGTCCTTTCACATGCTCCAAAAGCTCGTCCAATGATATATCAGGCTTGTTTATTTGGGCAATAACCGCGTCAATGACCTCTCCCAAATTGTGCGGCGGTATATTTGTAGCGAGGCCAACAGCAATGCCCGAAGCTCCGTTTACAAGAAGGTTTGGGAATCTGCCTGGCAACATGTCCGGTTCCTTTAGGCTGTCATCAAAGTTCAGCGAGAAGGATACGGTATCCTTTTCTATATCCCTCAAAAGCTCCATTGAGAGTTCTGTCAGCTTTGCTTCTGTATAGCGCATCGCCGCGGCGTTGTCTCCGTCGATGGAGCCGAAATTGCCCTGCCCGTCTACCAGCGGCGCGCGCATGTTGTAGGGTTGTGTCATGCGCACCATTGCTTCATATACGCTTGAATCCCCATGCGGGTGATATTTACCTAACGTCTCGCCTACTATCCTCGCGGATTTTTTATGCGGCTTTTCCGGCGTTAAGCCCAGTTCCATCA
>JAVBOF010000071.1:0-6304 GCA_031550915.1 Eubacteriales bacterium
GCCATTAAGCTCTATATCATCAAGCACCAGCTTTGTATACCCGCCTGTGGAGACGGAGGGTAGTTCACATATCCTTCCACTTAGATGTGACGCACCGTCGTTTGGTAAAGGATATGTTGAAAATGTATGCATGTATAATAAAGAGGCGCAAAGCACGACTATGCATATAGGGAGCAGCGGCTTGCGCAAAAATAAGTAGATGGCAAAGGCCGCGACGATTCCGGCCAGCAGTATCCAAAGACATGCTGAAATACCGGGTTTCGAATATTTCCAAATAGTTATTCCTGCCATTAAAAAGACGCATACAAATAATAACGGCCGGTTATTAAAAACAAGTTTTGAATAATGTGCCTGATATTCCCTTGGCGGACTGTTTTGCATCTATTGCCTTTCGGTGTTTTGTATAGTGGTATTATAATTCAATGAGCATTCCGGGTGTAAGTAGATAAATATATTTTCCGGAAACGTTTTTGCCCGTAATCTCGCGCAAAGCCCTTGAATACATTTCTATCTGTGTTGAATGGCGCTTTTTTGCAGTTTCTGCGTCATTTTTGTCAAGGCGGTCGGTTTTATAATCCAGAATGACCCATTCTCCGCCCTTTAAAAAACAGCAGTCTATTATACCTTGCAGTAGGACGCTTTCGTTATCGTCCCAGTTTTTTTCTATATCCGAGGCGCGAACGGAAAGATGGAAAGGCATCTCCCGAAGAAGCAATTCTGAATCTCGCATATCGTTGGCAATATCTGAGTTAAGAAATGCTTCCAGCTGACCGTAATCCAGCAAGTCCAGCGTTTTCGTTGAAAGGATATTCCTCTTGCAAAGAGTAAGGGCAAAAGCTTTAATTTGATCCTTATCCTTTATTGAAAGATCTGCATGCATAAGGTAAGTGTGCATAGCCGTACCCTTTGACAGAGCGTCTACGCCGTCAGCGGCCTGAGACGAATGTTTTATTCGGGCCGAGGTTTCTCTTTTTTCTCTGCGGCGGATCAACTCCGTTATGCTCATTTTGGAGACGATACCACCTGACCTATGCGGGTATATATATGCAAACCTTTCTTCAACCCAAAGTGTTTCCGGGATATAACCGCAATCGGCAGCAGTCTCGACTATATCGATACTGCCATCTATGCCAGCCATATCATGGATGGTAAGATCAAATTTCGATCCGTCACCGGTCACAGGCAAATCATTTCCAGCCAGCTCACGCAATGCTTTTCCATCCCTGTGCCGTATGATAGCAGGGCACAGCAGGTCGAGATAAGTCACTGCATCCATTTGGTTTTCCGGCGTAGGCTCTTGAAGCCATCTGTTCATTGTAGTCGAGGATTCGGCGGAGAAAGTGCCGGATATGATCAACCGCTCCATCGCCCTCGTCATGGCAACATACAGAACGCGCAGCTCTTCGGCGGTGTTTTCCGCCGCAAGCCGGGTCCTGATCCTTTGCCGCATTATCGTATCCCTTTTTGTCCGCAGCTTTAGATCGATATGCTTTGTTCCGATACCGAGCTGGCTATGTAAAAGAACGGTCTTATTAAGGTCATTGGTGTTCATCTTTTTGCCCATACCAGGAATGATAACAACGGGGAATTCCAAACCCTTGCTTTTGTGTATTGTCATCAAACGGATAAGATCATTACCTTGCGTTAGCGGCGCGGGCCCGTCATCTCCGTTTTGTAGCTGTTCGGTATACCTCTCTAAAAAGCTGTGGAGTGTACCGCCAGCAGCCGAAGGATCGAAGGCTGAGTTTGCGATATGATAAAGACCCTCCGCAAGCTGGGCGCCGTTATCGTTCATCAAGACATGGTCCAGGTAACCGGATTCGTTCAAAACCAGAAGTATAAAATCTTTCAGATCAATGAATTTAGATATGCTCTTCCATCTTTCGAGCGATATCCAAAATGCAGACGCCTTTTTCGCTGTATCATTATCCTGATTGATATACTCCCTCAGCGCCTCGTGAAAGAAGCCATCCTTACACAGCCGGATATTTGCGATCTCCTCTGTAGAAAAGCCGCAGATCGGAGAAAATAAAACGGAAACAAGGGGGATATCCTGCAGCCGGTTATCGATAAGCCGAAGCAGGTTCAAAAAGACTTCGACTTGCGGGTCTGAAAAGCCCTTGTCCTCTGAAGATATACAGGCAAGCCCATTTACTGCAAGCTCCTGTACAAAAAAATCGCCATAGTTTTTTATAGATCGTACAAGAATAGCGATATCTCCAAGCTTATATCCTTGCGATAACAGCTTTTTTACCGTTTTGACAGCGAGCCGAGCTTCTGTCTGATATAATGACGCTTCCTCATCCCCGTTTTTGACTGCGGTGTTGATAAGATGAAATTCGATCGGCACATGAGGCATATCATCCTTTCCACAGACTAGTTCCTCGTCGGGGCCATAGGTGACTCCGTCCGCGCCCCTGGCAAGAAGATTTCGGAAGATATAGTTTATAAATGCAACAATGTCGTTTGAGCTCCTGAAGTTTTTGTTTAGATCTATCCTGAGCTGGTTAGACTCGGCTTTCTTTGGGAAGCTTTTATATTTCTTCAGAAAGATATTCGGGTCGCTTTGCCTGAACCGGTATATACTCTGCTTGATATCTCCGACCATAAACACATTACCAGTGCCGGCAATATTGGATACTATCTCCTCCTGCACCGCGTTAAAATCCTGGTACTCATCTATAAAAATATATTTGTATTGCTGCTTGCATGCCCTTCTAACCTCGTCATTCTCAAGCGCTTGCAGGGTATAGTGCTCCAAATCGTTGAAATCCAACGCATTCCTTTGAAGCTTGTGTTTGGAATATATCTTCTGATACAGAAAAACACTTTCAAAGAGTCTTTCTAAATACGGTGCCATTTCGTTTATATCACTGGCCATCTGTTGAGGATCGATGGTCAAAAGGAAATTCTTTAAAGCACTCTTAAGTATCTTTTTGCCGCTGTCCCTTAAGCCTTTTACCGTGTCACGCAATTTTTCATCTTGAGCGCACAATTTCGAGTCAAATGCGGCATACTTTATTCCGCTTATGCCGGAGGCGGCTGCCGAAAAATCCTTCAGCTCTATATAATTGAGTATGGATTCGAAATTTTCTGCATCCTGTAAAAGTATTCCATACAGCTTTTTATATGCATCCCTGTCAACGAGAGCCAAAGCGGATACTATCCTATCCAAAGCGCTTGTTACCGTATCGACCAGCTGGCCATATTCTTCTCCTCCGGTGATATCTGCATAAATTGCACAGGTATCCCTATGGTAGAATCTCAGCGCATCTTCTGCCCATGCTTTTGGATACGGCCTGCACTTGAAAAAATCGTTTAGATCCATGATGATGTCTTCCAGGCTATAATCACCCTTATACGCAAACCTTTCCGCTAAGCCGTAAAAAAGTTCGTCTCCCTTTTCATATTCGGTCTCCAAAAGTTCTTCCATACTTCTTTTTTGAAGCTGCTTACCTATATTGCCCAATACCTCAAATTCGGGATCGATACCCACATAGTTGAAGTACCTCCTTAAGATGGAGATACACGCGCTGTGTACGGTGTTTATATCAGCGCCCGGCAAGGACAAAAGCTGCTTTATCAAATGCTCCCTTTTTTCGCCTTTTGCCTTTTCAATGGCCTCTGATACCGATATGCGTATCCTCTCTTTCATCTGCGCCGCGGCGGCATTCGTAAAGGTGACGACAAGAATAGAATCGATATCCTCGCCTTCCTCCAGCAGCCTGACTATACGGGAGGTCATAACGCTTGTTTTACCTGCTCCGGCGCCTGCGGAAACAAGCAGATCATTGCCGGCATCTTCGATAGCCTGTATCTGTTCAGCCGTCCAACCCATCATTAGCCTCCTCAACGATCCGTTTGAAAAACTCCGCTTTCTTTAACGCGCCTCCGCTTAAAACATCATCTTCAGTCATGCCGCATATCGTAATAAAATCGCAGTATCTGCAGGCGTCGTTCCCTTTAGTTACCCTTGGGCTAACGGATGTATCGCCAGCCATTATGCCGGCAGCGGTTTTAATGATGCTCTTTCGCGCATATTCCAGCAGGGCGTCCATCTCCTCGGAGGTACATAGATTATCTTCCTTCGTTTCCAAATAATCCTCTTCCGCAGAGATAATGCCCGATATCTTTATTTCATTAAGCAAAAGACCGTTCATTTTAAGCTTTTTTTTCAACTCTCGGGCTACAGCCTCTTCTAAAGTATTATTCGAATCGATCAAAGGATCATCGATCTTGAAATAGAAAAGGCCTGCGGGGCGTGCGGAGCCCTCTTTCTTTGCTACGATATCCGTTGCAGCCTGCATGTAAACGAGCAGCTGCAGCTTGATACCAAAGTAGATGTCATCGAAACCCAGATCCGTCTTACCGGACTTATAATCTATTATACGAATATCGCCCGAACCGCTGGTATCCAGACGGTCTATCTTACCCCCCACCAAGACCCGTTTGCCATCAGCCAAAACAATTTCTATGGGTGGATACGCTTTATCAATACCAAACTCTAACTCGTTGCCGAATTGCTCGAAATTGCTCACCCTGTTTTGCTCGGTCAGGTTCCAAACAGCCCGTTTTACTATTCTCTTTATCCTGTTTGCGGAATGCCTGTTGACGGCAGTTTCAAGCAGCATTCCATCGTTAAAGCTTTCGATGACCTCGTCTGATATCTCTTTTGCCAGCCTGTAAACATAATCCCGGTCAACGTCCTCCCATCTTATGCCTTCCGCCGCTATCCTGTTGTTGAATTCCTCGATGACCTTGTGGCACAGGTAACCAAAGTCGGTAGGCTTAAGCTCGAGTTCGTCCCTTGGCTTTGGTTTTATACCATAAGCTAAAAAATGCTTGAACGGACAACTGTTGAAGGTCTCCAAACGGGAAACGGAGGTCTGGTCGTCCCCGTATAATTTTCTTGCAAGCTCCCTTGGTATCGGAGAAGGCTTATGTCTGCCCGCCAGGCTCTTATCTATAAGTGCTTTTTCATCCTTTTGACTTTGATAATAAGTTAAAACATCCTTCCAAACACCCTTATCCGCTCCATGCAAACGTATGTTTTCGATCATAGGGAGCAGAGCTTGCTTTTTATTGATGACGAGCCGTTGTTGGTTTTCTATAGTCTTGGGGAGATCGCATTGCAGCTTGATTTTTGGAAAGATGTTCTTTAATTGCTGGAAATATTCCGAAGGGGCACATTCCTCGTTGCCGATACTTATTGGATAGCTGACCCAAAGCATAGAAGAAGGCTTGCATAGCGCCCGGTAGCACTTTAGCCTTTCATTGGCATTTATGAATGCCGAATCATGCCTCAGATACATCCCTCCGTTTTTCATTTCGAGTAATTCAGCATCGCAAAGCAAATTATCGTTCTTACGGTAACTTGGCAGGGCCCCGTTATATGCGCCGATGATAAACGATGCCTTTACGTTCACTGTACGGCTGCGGTCGATATCTCCTATCAGTACCTCGTCTACATGTGAGGGGATGACCGAGGTCACATCCTCTAGCCCGCAGCATAGCATCGTATAAAACCATCCGGCATCACATTCGGTATCCTGCAGCAAAACGGGTATCCTCTCAAGGATATCGTCCAGTGCATTTGCTATCTGTGAGAAAACGGATATTTCACTTGATAGGTTTTCATCATCGTTTTCCAAAGCCGATGCAACGCCTGAGTTATATCCACTGCTTTCCATATATTCTTTAAGCGCTTCGGCTAAACCGGCGGCTTTACCTTCCTTTATCCTGGCTTCGAGGCCGATCAATGGCAGCATAAGCTTTTGCCTGCAGGGTTCGGCTGCTTCAAAGCCTTTTTTATCAAAGGGTTTTTTGAACATTGTGCCGCGGATATTGTTGCTTAAGCAATAGTTTTCAAAGGTATCGATATCTATGGCATCTATGCCGACAAGCCCAGTTTTAGCAAGATTCAATATGTCCGTTCTTGGATATCCGTTTATAACGCAATTGAAACATGAACGCAAAAATTCCATTATACTATGGCCTGAAACACGAAATTGCCTATCCATAAAAAACGGTATGCCGCAATCGTTGAAAACCTTGGATATGGAATTGTAGTAGTTGTCTATATCATTGCATATTACGGCGATATCCCTAAAGCGCATACCGTTCCGAACGAGCTCTAAAAGCCTTCCGGCGACCTGCTCCACTTCCTTCTGTATACCGGTCATGTAATACAGTTCGATATCATTGACCTCGTTAGAGTATTTTTTTGCGGGTATAGCAAAAACATTATCGATAATATGCAAAAGTTCGGGTGAAGACGTTCTCGGCTCCAAAGCCTTGCCTGGTA
>JAVBOF010000061.1:0-9198 GCA_031550915.1 Eubacteriales bacterium
CAATTCCGCAGATCAAAATGGTTTTGGAGCTTGCTAAGCAGAAGAATTTTTCTAAAGCCGCAGAAAACCTATATCTGTCACAATCTACACTTTCCAAGCAAATAAAGGCTCTGGAGCTGGAGTTTTCTGTGAAACTGTTTAGACGTACGCCGGTAGGAGCAGAATTGACTGAAGCAGGGACAGAATTTTGTTTGCACGCCGAAAGGATATTTGCTGAATATTCGGAAATGAAAGAAAAACTTAACCAAATGAAATCCACGCTTAAAAAGCGTCTTGTCGTCGGTGTTTTTACGGGTGCGCCGGAATACAATGTATTGGAAGCCTTGAATAATTTCCACGCATGCAACAATGATATAGATCTTATTATGCGGGAACTTGAAAGCGAAAGGCTGCACAATGTTATGATGGACGACCAGCTGGACGCCGTTGTCGCCTGGATGGAGATAATTCCGGACAACTGGCAAAAGATCCCGTTGATAGGCGATACCATGCTTCTTATAACATCTTCGGATCACCCGCTGGCAAAAAGGGCGGCATCGGATAGCTTTCCTCTTAACATTGCCAAGGATGAGCCTTATATCATCTTTACACAGCCTGCGTTTAAGAAAATTGATTACGCTGCATGCGCCCTTTCCGGGTTTGTGCCGAGGGAAACGCATAATATTGCCCATCCGGATACGCTGCTACGGCTTGTTGCCGACGGGCATGGTGTTGGGTTGCTGTTTGAATGTGCCTACGATTATTTCAGAATACCCGGAACGAGTGCGTTACGGCCGACGGATGCATTGCAGACATATCTCGCCGTAGGTGTAAGGGATAACCAGAACGAACTTTCTAAAAGGCTGGCGGCCCATTTGGAATCCTTATATCAAAAAGTTGAAAAGCCTCGGGAGATAGTCGATCTTCTTGCCAACATGGCAAATAGCTGATTTTATAGAACTATTCATATTGCGGAGGACGAAATGAAACAGGTTTGGTATGTTGAAGACAACAAACTGGAATTGATCGATGTTGCAGAACCAAAACCCAAATACGGGCAAATTAAAGTTAAAGTAGCGTATGCGGCATTATGCGCAACGGATATACACATGGTCACAATGGGCGTTATGGGCGTGAAGCCTCCTGCTGCGATGGGGCATGAAGGCTCCGGCACGATAGTCGAGATGGGCCCTGGGACGGAAGTATCGGGATTAAAAATTGGTGATAAGGTGGTTTGCAACCCCACATCCGCGTGCGGAATCTGCAGCGAATGCAAAAGGGGAAGGGCGCAGTATTGTTTGTTTGGCGTGCCGACAGGTACGTTTGGTGAATATATCGTAACATCCGCAAGTACGGCTTATAAACTGCCCGATAACGCCGATTTGAAAACCTATTCCATAACGGAACCGGCTGTTTGCACCATACGCGCAATGGACCTGGCGGCGATAAAACCCGGCGACACAGTAATGCTATCCGGCGCCGGCGGAATTGGAATGATACTTTTAAACCTTATAGTGCTTTCCGGCGCGTCAAAGATAACAGTAAGCGAACCGGTGGCGTCAAAAAGAGAAATCGCGGGATCGATGGGGGCGCAATATGTCATCGATCCTTTCAACGAAGATGTTACAGAAAAGGCTTTGGAGATAACAGACGGCATAGGGTTCGACCATGTTTTTGAAGCGTCCGGCGTCCCTGCCGCGGCTGCCGCTTGCATAGATTCTATTGGAAGATGCGGCAAGGTTACTTATTTCGCGGTGTTCCCGCCAACATTCGATTTCAGCATCAACCTTTATGATCTGTTTATGAAAGAAGCCAGTATACAAACCGTTTTCACATGCCCGGATATCTTTCCAAGGGCAATCAACCTTATGCCGAGGATACAAACCGATAAGATAATCGGAAAGGTATTACCGCTCAGCCAGGCTATGGAAGCGTTTGAGCTGTTTGATAAATCCATTTATCCTAAGATACTCCTTGAGTGTTAACTTCATCTTTCGATGGAGAACCGTATAAAAAACCACCGACACCGGCTTTATCCTTTGCAAAGTCCGCTGCTTGTCTATGACGTCGCGTAATAAGAGCTTGCAACATCTGGCAGTTAGGTATAATATTAGTATGTGATCTTATATATATACGGTCCATCTCTTTTTTGTATGCGGGCTTTTAGGAAAGCCAGTTCTTACTGGGCTATAAATGCTGCGGAGGGCGCATATGGATGTTCATCAGCTAAACATTTTTATCAGTGCGGCACAATACCTCAACTTTACGGAGGCTGCAAAGCATATGTTTGTTGCGCAGTCAGCCGTCAGCCACCATATTGCCGAGCTTGAAAAAGAACTTGGCACAAAATTATTCTTTAGAAACAAAAACGGAATATCCTTGACCCCTGCCGGCGAGACGCTCCTAATGGAAGCTTTTAAGATAACAACCATGGTTGGAAAGACTTCAACCAAGATACAAAAGATGGCGTCTGGGGCTAAAGGCGAGCTTTCGATAGGTTTTGTTTTCGAACCGATAGTAGATTGTTTCACAGAACATTTCAGACAATTTTATGAGAAATATCCTGAGATAAATATTCATTTCAATTCCTACGATTCAATAAAGATAGCGCGTATGATGGAAAACATGGAGTTGGATATCTGCTTTGCGCGTCTTATCACCATAAACAAAAAAGAAGAGGTATACTGGCGCTTGCTCTATTCGGACCCGCTTTATGTTGGCATGCGCAAGAGCCATCAACTGGCTGGTTTACGCAAAGTCAAGCTGAACATGCTGGCGCATGAAAAGATTATACTAATGACTAGACAGGCAAACCCCGGCATGTTCGATATGATACACCACCTTTTTATGAGCCGCGGTATACCGCCTTTGATCCAGGAAACAACAAATGACCTGATGACTTCCATAATGATGGCGCGCATCGGCATGGGTTTGTTGATATTGCCGGAAAGGTTCAAGCATATGATACCGGAAGAGCTGGATTTCATACCCATAGATGAAGAAGATGCCTGCCACCAAATTGGCATAACATGGCATAAGGATAATCCCAATCCATCCGTCAAACTTTTTTTGGAAGCCTTTGGGATAGACATGGATGAAAAATGTTGTGAAGTGGGCGCCAAAGTATAAAAAAATCTTATGCACCAGTACCGTGGTATATGACCGCGGTATTTCTTTTTAGGAATCGAATTATTAGATTGCGTGATAAAAAATGCATATTTTACACAATAAACTATATATATTAAACTCAAGGTATAACATATCCAAGAATTCTACTATAACGATCATCTAACTAAAAATTGAATCGGGGAGGTCAAAAGTTGTGAGTAAAGTTGCATCTGAAAAGAAGTACTCTATGCTTGTTGAGGAGGACGTATTTGTAACGGCCAGAGATGGTATAAAACTGGCGATAGATATCTATCGGCCGGATGCACCGGGCAAGTTCCCCGCGCTGCTTGCCATGTCCCCTTACGGCAAAAGCTGTCAGGTTTTCGAAACTCCGCCGCAGCCGTTTGGCAAATCTATTTTCGAAGCCTCTGTTGAATCGGGAGATCCCTCATACTACGCCGAAAGAGGCTATGTATATGTTATTGGCGACTTCCGTGGACTGGGCGATTCCGAAGGCGCTCATGTTGGAATGATGTCAAAATATGAAGGCCAGGATGGATACGATATCGTTGAATGGCTGGCAGAACAGCCTTGGTGTGACGGCAATATCGGCCTTGCGGGCATTTGCTATTTTGCAAACGCACAGCTGCAGATAGCAGCGGAGGCTCCGCCGCATCTTAAGTGTATTGCACCGTGGGAGATATTTGCAGACGATCTTTATAAGCACGGCGTATATGAAGGCGGCGTAATGAATATTTTCCTGTATGGACTGTATACCGGAACCTATCCTGCCCGCTGCGGATACGCCATCAAAAACGTAAAATCGTGGATGATAGAAAACACCCCGCCGGATGAACTTAAAAAGCTTGTGGATCATTATGCCGCGGATCCGGATCTGCGCCAGTATCCATATCTGTATCATCTTTTGAAGTATCCGGAAAAGAACCCGATACTGTTCGACTTTATGCTCAATCCGCTGGACGGGCCGTTCTACCGTGAACGCTCCGTAATAGAGAGGATAAAGAATATCAAAGTGCCTGCATACGTTGGAGGCCCGTTCTTTAGTTTCTTCTGTGAGCCGCAGGTGAACGTTTTCAACCGCCTGGATGTTCCGAAGAAGATGTTCCTCTATACGGATATGGGGACCCGTCCGTGGCACGCCCACCATGACGAGCTGCTGAGATGGTACGATTTCTGGTTGAAGGGCATGGATACCGGTATTATGGACGAACCGCCGATAAGGTACCATGTAACCGCGCTGGAAAAATGGAAGGATGCCACCCAATGGCCTATCGACGGCACACAATGGACTGATTTCTATCTAAACAGCCTGAACCTGCTTTCACCGGAGCCGGATTTCTTCAACGATTGCCCGGATAGCTTTATGCAGGAACCGTTATATGTATCCGAAGAGAGAAATCGCGTGACGTATATAAGCGCGCCGCTTTCCGAAGATTTGCAAGTAACCGGTGCACCGCGCATAAAATTCTATGCGTCGGTCGATCAGGACGACACCTGCTTCCGCTTTGGCGTAAGGGAAGCCGATTCCGACGCTATTTATCCGCTCGCTTCCGGCTGGCTGAAAGCATCGCTGAGAAAGCGCGTACCGGAGAAGGATACCGCTTGGGAGATAGAGCACGATTATACGAAGTTTGAGCCTCTTGTACCCGGAGAAATATACGAATTTGAAGCACAGATGCGACCGATGTCACACCTGTTTAAGGCCGGTAAGCAAATCAAACTGGAGATATCATGCATAGATGTTCCAACGGATATCGAAACCTATGACGTTATGTGGCATGTCTGCAAGAGCAGGACCACGCTCCACAAGATATACAGGGACGGAGACCATCAGTCCAAACTGATCCTGCCGGTGATACCCGAATAATAATTGATTTATATACCGTGTTGTTAAGGGCGGCACGATCGTTTTGCCGCCCTTGATATAAAAAATCTTAATAGGAGGTAATGTTGGATGATTTTGGCAGTTGCAATAATCTATTTTGTTGTCGTCATCATTGGTATCGGGCTGTATACTAGGAAAAAAGTCAAGACTGCGGATGATTTTAATCGCGGCGGACAAAGCATGAACTGGGTGCTTGTTGCTTTTGCATTCGTGCTCATACCGCTCGGTTCAGGCCATTCCATGTCGCTTTGGGAACAATCCATAGGCCCGCTTGGCGGTGCCACCCTGTGGTGGTCCCTTGGCGTTGGCGCGGTTTTGATCCCGTTATTCATGCTATGGCTTGGACCAATGGCCAGGAAAACCGGTAAATCTACGATGCCTGAGATCACGCGGAGCCTGTATGGAAGGGGATTCAGCTGGCTGCATTCAGGAGTAACGATTGCTTCGCTTACCGGAATATGCGCGGCTGAGCTGATCGCTACAGGCGTTGCCATATTCACATTGAGCGATGGAGCCGTACCGCTGTATCCATGGGGTGTACTGATCGCATTTGCATTTACCGTCCTTTATGTATTCTTTGGAGGTATCCTGCAGATGGCCTGGGTAAATCTGATAAACGCCGCGGTCATGATTATTGGCTCTTTCGCGGCGGTTATCGGAATAGTATTATGGATGAACGGGAATTTCAGCTTTGGCGGAGAAACCGGTATGGCTGCGGTGCAGGCTGCGTATGCCGATGCTGGAACTCAGTTTAAGCTTTCCCAGTTTGGACAGATGGGTAACCCGACACTCTGGCTGGATATTATCATTCCGGTTATATTGCTGCACCTTGCAGGTACGGGCGTATCACAGGCGCACTATATGCCGTTCTTCGCGGCACGGTCCGAAAAGGATTGCCGCAAGGGCATATTCGTAGCCTCCACTATAAATGTTATGTCCGCTGTTCCATGGGTCGCTATTGGCTTGATAGCATTTGTAGTCCCATCGATCGTCAGCGCCGGAGGAGACCAGCTTGGTAAACTCATCGTGCCATTAGCGGCATTGCAGATGCTGCCCAAACCTCTGGTAGGTATTTTAATGATATCGTTACTCTCGGCAACGCTGTCCACCGCCGGATCGCTCGTTATTGGGTTCGGAAACCTGCTTGCGCATGAGATCGTCAAGGGCGCTTTGGTTCCCAAAATGTCTCAGAAAACCGAGCTAAAGGTCACAAAGGTATGCATATTGATCTGCGCTGTTGTATGCCTGATCCCGGCACTCTCGTTGCCGGTCATAATGCCCGTCTTCATGTGGTGCTTCATGCTGAGTATCCCGATATTCTTCGTTTATATCACGGGTATGTATATAGCACGAAACAAGCTATGGACGTGGGTCACTCTAATACTTGGCTATGCGGTGGCTTTCTGGTGGACTTTCGCTCCTCCGCCGGTGCCATATCCGTTAACCAATGTACTGTATCCAATGTTGATAGTTTCATTCGTATTCGGCATGTTAATACCGCTTATAGTAAAGGGCGAGACGCCGTATCTGAAACTTGCTAAGCAGCAGCAGCAGGCAGCGGAAAGCTCCGCCGGCGCTGCTGGCAACTAAAGGGAGGTATCGATATGTGGCTATTTTGGATGATATTTCTTCAGTTGATAGTTGGCCTTGTATTGACAACGATAATATACTTCATTTGGCGTGCCGCAAAGCATGGTCAGAAGTGGTAAAGGAAAGGAGTTGTGATTAATGGGCATAATGGATGCGGCAATTGCCATTTACCTGTTGGCTTATCTGGCAATCATGATGGTCATTTGTGTCATAGGGTATTTCAGAAACTTCAGGGGCAAATCTGAAGCTGAAATAGAAAAGATGTTTGAAAACGAGGATACCGTTACTCCGGCACAACCGGACGCATAATAAGTATGTAGTTGGCAGGGAAAGACTGTATAGGTCTTTCCCTGCCCGTATTTTGGCGATATAATAATACAAAAAACAGGTAGGTGGAAATATGAGATTAAAAGACAAGGTAATTATAGTTACAGGAGCCGCAAGGGGACTGGGACAGAACTTTGCCGTGTGCCTCGCCAAGGAGGGTGCAGACATCGTTGCCGCAGACTACAACGATACGGCGGAAACGGTGGCAAAGGTCGAAGCTGTGGGCGGGAAATGTCTTGGGCTTCATGTTGACGTTACAAAGATGGATAGCGTCACGGAGATGGCGAAAAAATCTGCAGAACAATTTGGCGGGATAGACGGGCTGATAAACAATGCCGCGGCCTATGCTGGTTTAACTATGGTGCCGTTCTATGAGATAACGGAAGAGGATTGGGATAAGGCTTTCGCAGTGAATATTAAAGGGGTTTGGCAGTGCTGTAAGGCAGTTTTGCCTTATATGCAAAAGCGCGGCGCGGGTTCGATAGTCAATATTTCCTCTGCATCCATTTTGGAGGGCAACCCCTATTTTGCGCATTACGTGGCAACGAAGGGAGCGGTTTGGTCGTTTACCCGCAGTATATCGCGCAACCTGGGCCAGTTCAATATCCGCGCCAATTCTATAACCCCCGGTTATACAATGACGCAGGCCTCGAAGGACCTTGCTAAGAATCCAAAAGAATTTGAAGAGAATTATAATGCGAATATCAATGCGAGGGCGCTGAAACGTGCCATGATGCCGGAGGACGTCGAAGGGACGGCGCTCTTCCTGCTTTCCGATGAGAGCGCGTTTATAACGGGGCAAAACATCAATGTTGACGGCGGATCGCGGCATTATTGATCCCGCGGTTAATGATCCTGAACGTTGTTTTGCCAAAGTAAGATGTTACATGTATTATCTAAAAGGAGTGGTTTTATGTTTGATTTGAGCGGGCGGGTAGCAGTTGTGACCGGCGGGTCTTCAGGCTTGGGTGTGATCTTTGCAAAAGCGCTTGCCCGACAGGGCGCCGATATTGCCCTGTTGGCGCGAAGGGAAGATCTCATGGATGAAGTTGCCCAGGAGATACAAGCTTTGGGTAGGAATTGTATATGCGTTCGGTGCGATATCACAGATACGGACGATATCGATAGGGCGATAGATAAAATATTGAGCCACTATCCGAGAGTGGATATACTCATCAACAATGCCGGAGTGGTACGTGAGACTGCCGCGGAAGACCATGATGACAAGAAATGGAACGTAGTTATAGACACCGATCTGTCTGGCGTGTTTAAGTGTAGCAGGGCTTTTGCAAAAAGGATAATGATACCTAATAAATATGGCCGGATCATAAATATCAGCTCTATGGCAGGGTTTATTGGAAACAACTCGGGCTCGCGAGGCGTTATTGAGCCGAATTTCTCCAAGACGGTAAGCTACCATGCTGCAAAAGGAGGGGTCGTGAATTTGACCCGTGCTTTGGCCGCCGAATGGGCGCTGCATAATATTACGGTTAACAGCATTGCGCCAGGCTATTTTGCTGCAGGCTTCGGTACGACAATAGTGCCGGAATTCCAGGAGATTTTGGATAATTACTGCCCGATGAAAAGGCTGGGAAAACCGGCGGAACTGGAATCGGCAGTCGTTTATTACGCTTGTGACGAATCGAGTTTTACGACAGGTACGACCCTTATAATAGACGGTGGCTGGACAACGATTTGAGCTTAAACGATGACTTGATGAGGCCCTTTTGTAATCCAAAAGGGCCTTTTACTGTTTATATATTTAATTTTGCTCAAGAGGTTTTTAATATGGATATAAATTTTTCAAGTGAAAGATATCGCAGTTTTTTACAAAAGGCGGATTATTGGGAAAAATATTTTCAAAAACCCATTATTTTATATAAAAATGTATCGATTTAATATATTATATATTTAATTGTTTCGTGATTTGCCGCTTATTTCCGTTAATGCCATTTTGGAGGGACTCTTTGAACCAGGAGCTGGCTATTTTTATTATATCGATGATATTTGCGCTGATCATATTGTATGTTTTGGGCATACTCTGGTTTGGTGATACACGCAACCGCTTTTTAAAGAGCTTCTTTTTTATGGGTCTATGCGTAAGCCTCTGGACAATGTTCAACGGATTCGTTACTATAATGGATCCGGCATATTTCAAAGTTGTTTTTGGTATACGCATGGTATTTGTTTGCTCTTTGCCATTCCTTTTGCTTTGGTTTTTCTTGAACTACACTGGGTCAAAACTAGCGGATGTAAAGGCTGTACAATTGATAATAATACTTATACCG
>JAVBOF010000088.1:0-30820 GCA_031550915.1 Eubacteriales bacterium
GACGTGTTTTTTGAAAGGATAGTTATTCCGCGTTCCCTCTCGATATCACCTGAATCCATGACACGCTCTTGTACTTTTGCATGATCGCCAAACGCTCCGCTCTGTTTCAAAAGCTGATCCACCAAAGTTGTTTTTCCGTGGTCTACATGTGCTATTATTGCAATGTTCCTAATATCCTGCCTGTTTCCCATAAAACCTCTCTGCTCTAAATAATCAAAAAACGGGCCCTTTCGGCGCCCGGAGATATCTGCATAACCAAGCCATAAGAATAATAGCACGCTGCAAAACTCCTGTCAACGCGAAAGCCGCGGACTTGTTTGCTTTTAATTTTACCGCCCAGGTGAAAATTAACCCTACGGCATAGTTTTTCGCACAATAAAACGGAGAACCTGAAAATGCGCTCCGTCCTATTGTGTTGCATTATTAAGTTTAATCCCATTCGGAGTTTAACACTTCATAGTGCGTTTCAGCTAAACTAATCATTAACTTGTCACGCTTTATTCAAAAAGACTCAAGACTCCGTCACGCACTTTTATACTTAGTATCATCGAATTCGCCTATCGAATACGCACACCGCCTAATTGTAATGCCAGTTGTTCATGCAATCCATCGGCACCTGTATGACAAGGGAAATGAAAGGCGACGGCACACCCACATTGTTGACGGCGCGTACACGTATGAAATAATTTGCCGGATACTGCAAATTTGTCGGCTTAGTTATGTTCGGGTGGTTCAGGGTATCATACGTGTAGGTTAACGGATTCAACTGCGTTGGCGTCCCGTTAAATGTCGTGACCTTATAATATTGCCATATAGCAGAGATAGAGTTCATATAAACATCGTATTTCTCCGCGCCGGGAACAGCATTCCACACTGCCGAAAAACCACCCTTGCCTGCGCCTAGATCCACATTAAAGCTCTTGACTAATCCGTACAAATTCCCGCTCATAGCTGCGGGCCTTCCCAGCGCAGCATAAGGTCCAAATTCCTGCGGCTGGCTTTCCGATGCCCCAATATTATATGTAAACCTCGTCCTTAGTGTACTGCCCTTAGGCGCTTCGATATAAAAAAACTTGCTGTCTATTGGAGCTAATTTATCGTCCTCTTTGACCCATGGGCCTCCGTTAAGGCTGTAATACTGGCTGTAGGCCGTTGCGTTCGGGCTATCATAAATTCTTTCAAACCAAATTTTAATATTGTTGGGATTTGATGCGCTTTGCTGCCAATCATAAAAATCATAATTGGGAGTGCCTTGTATTACAGGCGCGGCTAGAGTTTTTGCACCCTTTGCAGTACTCAAGGCTCCCGCATTGCCGTTGGAGTCCACCGCACAAACTTTGAAATAGTACATCGTGTTTGGATCTAAATCCTGTACATAAACGTAAGCAGCAGTCCAGTAGAACGCGAATACGAAGCCTGTGCTCGCATTATCCGAAATATAAACCATATATTTGTTCGCACCTGCCACTGCCGTCCATGTCATATATATCTCCGTGGATGAAATTGCACTGCATTGTGTTATAGACGGCGCTCCAAGCGTCGATGACCCCGGTGTGGGGGGCGGGGTTTGGACAGCGGTTGTCGGCGTTGGCGTTGGAACGATCGGCGTTGGTGTTGGAATGATCGGTGTTGGTGTTGGAATGATCGGTGTTGGCGTTGGAACGATCGGTGTTGGCGTTGGAATGAATGGCGTCGATACAGCCGGCGGGGGTGTCACCGCGCCTTGTGGCGGGGGTGTTTGCTGTATCACCGTAGCCGGTGGCGGCGTAGGCTTAACCGCTGCTGCCTTCGTCTTTGCATAGACCTGCGTACTCAATTTGCTCGTACCTTTAGAGGTTTTAACCGCAATCTTATAATAGTATTTCGTATTTGCCTTGAGCTTCTTAACGGTATACGTGTAATACTTACTGCTTAGAGTAGTAAGCCTCACAAATTTGCTGCCGGATTTCTTGTATATAGTATAGCTCTTTGCCCCTCTAACTTTTTTCCAACTTAGCTTTATGCTGCTGGAACTGAGCGCCGCCGCTTTAAATCCCTTCGGCGGCGGTGGCGCCGCGGCAAAGGATGTCGCCGGAAAAAAAGTCAAGCAGCATATCACTGCAAGCAGTAATGAAAAGTATTTTTTGTTTAACAATGTTTTCATGCTTACCCTCCAAAATATTATGCTTAAAAATCGATGTGGGAATGCCTATATTTTTCTAAAAAATTAGAGCGGGCCGCTATGTAATATTTTAGATATAAAAGGCTATTCTTTACATTTTTGCCTAAGTTATAGTAAAATGTATTGAACTCATCAATTTGATCGTTTCAATACATCGCGCGATATTATTGGTATGACATTTCTGTCTATATAGATATTACAAGATCAAGTGTTAAATAAACGTTAAAAAAACGGTGTTATTTTGATAAATTTGGTGATTTTATGGAAAATATTCCTCTCGTCCGCACAAAACTTATCGTTCCGGAAATCCCCGAAGGAACTCTTTTTTGTGACAGGATCAAAAACCTGAATCTGACATCATATAGGGCCGTGTTCGTCGTTGCGCCCGCGGGATACGGCAAAACCACCGCCGTGCTGCTCTCATTACGGAACCAGCAAAAGCATACCCATTGGTACAGGGTAGAAAAAGAGGATTTTTCTCTGCCTATTTTTTACTCCCATTTAATACAAACGCTGTTTGGCACGGATGAAAACGCTTCGATCGAATCCTTACGAAGTCTTGCTAGTATCGGTCATATATCGGAGGAATACCCTTTGATAAATGCCGTAATTTGCCAGGATGCCTGGTCCAAGTTCTCGGACGCGGACGAAAGAATAAACCTGGTATTCGATGATTTTCATAACGTAGCCGGTAATTCTGCAATAACGGAAACTATAAGGTATTTCATTTCCAACATGCCTCCGAATATCAGCATATTCATTTTATCTCGCACATCTACAGGCATACGCACAGAGAGGCTTCAGATGATCGAGAATGTGTCCTTTGTCGATGAGGATGATCTGAGGTTTGATGCGGATGAAATCGAGAAGTTAATTGATATACTGGATAAGCCGGAGCTCAGTAAAGATAAGGCGAAAAATCTTTTTGATGTTTCGGAGGGCTGGATAGCAGGTATAAATATGATGCTCCAGGCTCCAAACGCCGAATTCTCATGGATCAAGCCTTATGATAAGTCATATAGGCAGAATGTTTTTGATTATCTAATGCAGGAGGCTTTCGAGGGACTTGATAGGGAATCGGTCCGGAATATGGCGCGGATTTCCTTGCTTTCAGATTTCAGCAGCGAAAGCTTGGCTGATATCTTTGAAATTCCCAGCCCGTTGGATCTGATCGCCTGGTTTGAAAAGAATAATCTATACATCCAAAAAATAGGTGCGACCCCGGCGGTCTACAGATTTCATTCTCTTTTCAATAGTGCATTGCGCACAGCCCTGGAGGCTGAACTTACTTTTGCAGAGATCGAAGCCTTACATATCAAAGCAGCTGAATACTATCTTGTGCATGACAATTTCAAAGAGTCGATAGTCCATCTGTTATATGCCAATTGCACAGACATGGCTGTAAAGGTCGCAGAGCGCGAAGGGCAGCGTTTTATGGATAACGGCGATATAGATTCCGCTGCTGTTTTGCTTCAGGCCATACCAAAACAATATGTTGAAGACAGTCCGACCCTTTTGATGATACTTGGCGCAACTCTAGTAAATACCGAAACGGATCAAAGCTATATAATCCTCCAAAGGGCCATAGCCGGGGCGGTTAAAAAAAGAGATATAGTCCTAGCAATAAAAACGCAGGGTTTGATGATATCGGTTTGCACCCAGCGCAACGATTACAAGAGCATAAAAGAGATCATATCCTATGTACCGCCTGTAAGAGCATTTATGTCGGGTAAAAACGCTCGAAAAATGCTCGTTATGAGCCTGTTTACCAAGGCGGTGGTCACAGACAAGATAAAACTGGCAAGGATACTAAAAAAGCGGGTTATGGCAATGGGCGTTAAGGGTGACCTTTGGGAATATGCAAATAATATGTCTAACGGGACTTTAAGCTATACATGCGGCGACCTTAAATCCGTTTTTAAGGTAACGGACAGCATAACAAATCATAAGATAGCGCTTATCAATGACCGCTGGCGCTCTTTGGGGTTAAGCGTATGCATACATCTATCGGTCCTTTCAATGGATACCGATTCTTCTTCAAAGCTAATAGAAGAGCTGGCAGCAATGGGTGAAAAGTATGATTCCGATTATTGCAAGGCCTTTTCCTATTTCTTTTCTGCTTTTCTTAATTACCAGAACCGTAATCTCCTCAATGCAGTTAAAGAGCTAGAAAACGCGGAAAATGTATACCGGCGCTATAAAAATATTGTAATGATGTCTGTCTCTAAAGTAATACGGTTTATGTGGATGGCGGAAGCCGGTTCAGATACTTTTTTGCCTGAAGTAGAAAAAGAGCTGGATACTCTGGATGCGCTTGCAGCCAACCACGGCTTCTTGGAACTTGGTCAGATTGCCGTCGCCTCATTGATGACGAAAGCCGGGGATTATACCATTGCAGAAAAGCTCTTTACAAAGGCATATACGTCAGTCAAAGATAAGCTAATGGATCAAAGCGCATGCGGAGCGGCATCGAGGCTTGCAGATTTCTATTATCAAACCGAAAACATACAGAAGGAGTATGAATTTTTAAGGATCTTCGCAGAAAATGCTAAATCAGGCGGGTATGTCTATTTCCGTGAGATGAATTATACTGCCTTGACAAGGGTTTGTGCAAGATGCATTGAGCTGGGCTTGCAATCCGGACATATGCGATACATCCTTTCCCGTCATTTCGGCAGCAAATATGCGGCTATCCCGGCGGAGGAAGCGTCGAAGATCGCAGTTAATCCCAAAGCGGTAATGCACGATACGGCTAAGCCCGCGAACGTAAATGTGCATTCTGTTCAGGTCACCCTTTTTGGCAGCTTCCGTCTTATCGTTGATGGTGACGAGATCTCACCAAGCGTATGGAAGACTAGAAAGATAAGCGGAATAATCAAATATATACTGTCCAAACCCTTTGAATCAATACCCCGCGAAGTGCTGGCAGCTGCTTTATGGCCGGAATCCGATTCAAAAGCCGCTTCTACCTCGCTTCGGGTTGCGCTATACGAGCTTAGGAAAACATTATCGCGGCTTTGCATGGCTTTCAACAGCGAAAACGCTCTTATTTCAGAGCAAAAGGACGGGTTTCGCCTTTGTGATAGGCCTGCATTCATTGTGGATACCGATATTTTCAATGCATTGTATGAAAGCATTAAGGCTAAAAACCTGACGCATGAAGAAACAAAGAGAATATACAGGAAGATGGTGGATCTCTATAAAGGCGACTTTCTTGCGCACGATACTATAGACGACTGGACAGAGCTTTTACGTGAAAGATACAGGTCCATATTTTCTGAAGTAGCATATAAGCTTTTTGACATATATCTGACTGACGGTGAAATGGATGCCGCCGAAGGTGTCGCCCTGCGGCTAATGGAAATCGATCCACTGGACGATAAGGCTTGCAGTGCGTTGGTCAACCTGTATGATAATACAGGCCGTACCCATCAGGCCGCATCTTTAAGAAAACAGTTTGAAAAGAGGTTCCTGGCGGATATGGGCGTTAAACCAAGCCTATAGAAAATAATGGATAAGACTAAAGCCTGTCCATATTACTTATATAAAATGTGTTTATTAAAATTCTTTACCGGACATTTAAATTATATAGGCTGTAAGCCTTTTGCCCTTTCACAGGCTTCTTTACATGGATTGCATTTTAAACTGGCGGACGGAAAAAACTCATCTCTTTGCAGCGATTCTTTAAAAATCCCGCAAACCGAATCATGCCAATAACAGTTTTCTAAACCACCCCTGCAATATTCGCCGTCCGGCACTTCTATCTGTACTGTTATAATCATTATCGGTACCCCTTCCCTATCATCGGCTCGATTTGAACATACTAACACTATGTATTAAATTTTCAGACGAAGTATTCACAAACAGACAGAAGAAATAAATAAAAGTCTCCAAACGTCTTAACCGAATGCTTTTTAGCGCGAACAATTGATCTTGAGGGCTGCAGATGCCCCTCTGTTTATACCACATTTCATCTTCATTAAGCTCTTAGATTCGTCCATTACTTTTTTTATACGCTTTTTATGCCTGTGTTGGCTACACACCAACTATTTTCCAAAATAAAAACACCCATAAGGGTGTTTTTTTGGTGGGAACAATTGGGCTCGAACCAATGACCCCCTGCTTGTAAGGCAGGTGCTCTCCCAGCTGAGCTATGCTCCCATAAATAATGTGCGGCTATAACAATTTGGTAGCGGCGAACGGATTTGAACCGCTGACACTTCGGGTATGAACCGAATGCTCTAGCCAACTGAGCTACGCCGCCACAATGTTGACCTGCACAGCCGACTCCGGCTCTGCTCCGGCCGCAAACAATGTGGTTTGCAAGCCAGCTAACGGCTATTATAGCGTTTTATATAAGATTAGTCAAGTGTAAATTACGATGTTGCCTATCTATTATAGCATGGTTTGGTATCCAGCTTCCGGCACAGCATCTGAATCATTTAATACTGGTATTGTATCATACTGCTGTCAGCAATATAAGCGCCGAAATATGCCATGCCAAAGAATATCCATATGATCTTGAGAATATATACATCACAAAGGAAATAACGTATCTTTGGCGAATATATCCTTGTCAATTATAACTATGTCTTTTCTACCATGGAGGTCAAAAATGAAGAAAGCATCAAAATTACTGTCTCTGCTACTATGTGCCGCAATCATCTTGTGCGCCTCACCGAATATCTCCCTGGCGGATGTGCAAATGACGCCGCAAACGATATCCTCCGGTCATTCATTGGATCTAAACGGTGACGGAATGCCCGATACGATAACGTTTGGAGGCGATACCGCAACGGGTAAATATACTGTTAATGTCGGCGGTTTTTCATTTGGAATAGACTATTATTCGTATGATAGCTACACGGTCGCAACAGCCGATATCCTTACCGGAGATCAATACAAAGAAATCATCTTAACGTATGACCCCAATGTCGGCGGAACACCCGATATACGCAATTATGTGCTGAGGTATACCGGTACAGGGCTGATCGCGGCACAGGTATCCGGCCCCTACACTTCCGCAAGCGAACCAAATGTTGTTTTTACCCGCAGGGTGTCGCTTAAGTACGATACTGCCGGACATCTTTTTGCGGAAACATATGAAGGTACAAACCAGTACAATCTGCAGGACGGCTTTGTTCTACAGGGCATTGCGCGCAAGGAAGTGACGATCAACCGCTCTTCCGCTAATATTGCGGCAGGCAAAAAGTTGACTTTGAAAGCAACGGTCACCGGTTTTGAAAACACCGGCATAAAATGGACTTCTTCCAATACAAAGGTTGCAACGGTCGATGCCACCGGTAAAGTCACGGCGAAAGCATTCGGTAAAGCGGATATCGTAGCAACTTCAAAATCCAATATGAACTATTTCGTTACCTGCAAACTGACGGTCTACCAGCACCCCGTCTCGCTGAAGAACGGATCACTTCCTGATCTTAATGGCGACAAAAAGCCGGATAAGATAACAATAACAACGAAAAAGGTCGATAGTAATACGCGCAGCGTCTCAATCAAGGTTGGTACAAAAACGGCATATAGCTTCAAATACGGTACAGATGTCGGCGGATATTCACTCTTTTATGGAGATATCAATAAGTCCGACAAATACAAGGAACTATTTTTGCTCCTATATGGCTCGGATAACTCGGCCGATTATATGATCTTCCGTTATACCGGAAAAATCATCCAAAACGTAAAGGCAACCTTCAAATACTATGGCGATACATACAAAAACAAGCCATTCATAAGTTTTGATGGCCCTTCAAATCCTGTCCGCCTATATGGCAACGGCAGCTTCGCGCTATCTTATGAAAACGGCACCGGATATTCTTATCTGCTTTATAAGATGGATGGTAAATTAAATATCAAAAGATGACCGTATACACGTGTGAAACATGCGTTAACAGAGCCTTATAATTAAGTGAAATGCATATATATGGCGTGGAGACCAGTCTCTATGCCAGTTTTTTTATGCGCTTTTAAGTATCAGATTCATTGGCGACTGTAAATATATCTGCTCTCCCCCTTTGACATTAACCATTTATTATGTTATGATTGCAAAGTATCAAATTCCGCATTGTCTCGCATATTTTTGTAAGTCAAGCAAGGTTTACAAAGATGTGCGTTTTTGTATGCGTATGGATACGGAGGGCTGTTAGTAAAGCATTTATTTCTTTTGTTTTCGGTACAGCCTATAAAATAATAAACAGGAGATTTTAATGCAAACAATACCCTTTACAGAACTCGGTATCTCAAAAGATATCCAACAAAGCCTTCGAAGGATGAAATTCGAAAAGCCGACCCCAGTACAACAGTTAACGATAGCACCTTTCCTTGCGGGAGAGGATTTGCTGGTGCAAGCACCAACCGGAACAGGAAAGACAGGTGCGTTTGGTATGCCTATCATTCAGCATATCGACCGCGCGTCAAGGACAACTCAAGCGCTTATTCTCAGTCCAACCAGGGAATTAGCGCTGCAGATTACAAGCGTACTTCGAAACCTTTCCCAAAGTAAGCCGGGCATAAGAATCGCAACGGTTTATGGCGGAGAAAACATCAACAAGCAGATTGCTTGGCTGCGCACCACTCCACATATAATAATTGCTACACCAGGCCGTCTTCTGGACCATATGCAGCGCAAAACCGTTCAACTCAAGTCGATCCGCACAGTCGTTCTCGACGAAGCTGACCGGATGTTAGATATGGGTTTTCGAAAAGATATGGAAAAGATTTTGACCGCCACACCGCAAGAAAGGCAGACTGTTTTGTTTTCTGCGACCATACCTCAGGAAATCTATATGATTGCAAGCAAATTCCAGAAACAAGCGAAGGAGATCAGTGTAGAACAAAAATCTTTGGCTGTGGAAACGGTTAAACAATACTATACGGCGATCAATCCCGGCAAAAAGAACGATGCCTTGTTCGCATTGCTTAAGAATAACAACTTTCCCTTGACACTGGTTTTCGTAAATATGAAGCACAGAGCGGATAAATTAGCTTTACAACTGCGGCAACAAGGTTTTCGTGCTGCTGCCCTTCACGGCAATATGAACCAAAATCAACGCGATCGCGTGATGAAGCAATACCGCACAGGTAAACTCGATACCCTGGTAGCCACAGATATCGCAGCCCGTGGTATCGACGTAAAGAATATCGATGCCGTCATCAATTTTGACGCCCCTTTGGATGACGAAAGCTACGTACATCGTATTGGACGCACCGGCCGCGCCGATCATGAAGGTATCGCCTATACATTTATCTATCAGGACGAGGCAGACAGGCTGCGTAAAATGATCCGTTACCTGAAAATCGATATGTCCCCTACCGAGGGTACATTACCGTTGCCCGAGCCAGACAAACAGGTCTCGTATGGTAAAGTCAGCGGAAGCTCATTCCACAGCATCAGCCCGCGCCGTGGCGGATATAACCGTAGTTATAAAAAAAGTCCAAGATAAACAGACAAATCCTACGAACTTATAGCTTATACGCATATACATATGCAATGTTTATATGCTGAGACCCAGTAAGTAGAAAAATTGAAGCAGCCAGATTTGGCTGCTTTTATGCTTCTTACATTTTGAAATACGGGCTTTATGGCACAAGCCGATTGATTATTCGGCTCTATACCACCAAGTACTTCCGGTAAAGCTGGCTCCGGTATTTGAAAGTCTTAATTGCTCCTTACCGTTCGAATCATTTGCAAACACGTAATCAACATAGGAATCAGGTTTGTTTTCTTTATAATCATCATTTGTAAAGATAACATTTTTGAAATATATTTTTCCGTCCGAAACGGAATAGTTCCCCTTATATGAGTACTCGGCTGTTGTAACCAAGAAATAGGTGAATGTCCCGTCTCTGTTTAAATATAAATGCCAATATTCCCATTCCATATTAGTATCCAAATTGTTGTCATACCAATGTCCCACCCATTTCGGATCAGTGTTTTCATTGAGCCCATTTTTCCAGTGCGCATACACCGTCACATTCTTTGCTGGCATTATGGTTGTTGCGCTTACTTTTGTACCACCGTTTACGGCCGTATACCAACCATCGAAAGAATAGCCGGAACGGGTTGGAGTAGGCAATGTACCGTAGGCTTTTTTTAAAGTTACTTTTTTTGAGGCTGTACCGACACTCCCTCCGTTGGCGTTGAACGTCAGCGTGTATTTCTTCGCCGTCCACTGCGCATAGTAGGTCGAACTCTTCTTTGGCTTCGATGCCGTAGTGACCTTTATTCCGCCGGCTTTTTTGGTATACCAGCCCTTTAACGTATATCCAGTGCGTTTGGGCGTTGTCGGCAGCTTTCCTATCTTTTTACCGCTTACTACTTTGGTCGTTATCATGCTTTTTGTGCCGATCTTGCCGCCGTTTGCGTTCCATACGATTTTAAGCGTACTTGCAGCCAGTGCCGCTGTTGGCAGTAGCGTCAGCAATAATACGGAAACTAATGTGATTGATAAAAACCTACTTAAACCTCTCATTCTGTTTTCCTCCTATGAAATTTATGGTATTAAATTAATAGCTGCGAAATACTAAGTTTTATGCCAGTATTTATTAATCTGCATCTTATAAACTAATAATATTTGGCATTAATTGGATTGTCAATCGCTTTTATAGGCAGTCCGGAAAATAATGTATTGTCATCTTAAATGAATGTGATTTTAAAGAACTTCGTTGAATTCATGTAATTGCCATTTTTTAATCCCAACCGATTAATCCGATGCCGCCCCGTTCTCACACAGTCAGAGATCAAGCTGAGGCTAACGGAATCCAAGGAACAAGCGGGAAAAACCCAAACCGCCCAAACGTACTGTCTGAGCGGTTTTTACTATAATTGCATTGGTGATAAAGGATCTACAGAAGCGTCCCTTGAAAATTGGGTTTAGATGCAGTCAATGATCGGTATGTACATCTTCACCAAAGCATAAAGCCTTACCTTCATGGCAAAATTCCGCGCTCATTATCAAAACAAGCGCTCATTTTAGCTCTGAACTGGTCTTTGCCTCACTCCAGCCGCTGTAGTATTTTACGCCTGACACCACCTTGTAGCTGCGTACCTGCACTTCGTATTGCTTGCCATTGTAAAGGTTCTTAATGGTGGCGGAGGAGTTCACAGCAGCATACGTTTTAGTGGTCCACGCATTTACGCCCTTCACCCGGTAGCGCAGCTGATATTTCGTCACCTTTTGATCTGCTGTCGTCTTTACCCATGTCACCTTCATCTGCTTGGTGCCAGATGTGATCTTCGTCACGCTGTTTTTCTTCGGTACGATCTTAAATGTTATGGTCTTTGTCCCTGTGAAGTTTCCCTTGCCCTTCAGCGAAACTGCGCCTTTGCCAATATCCTTGTTCTTGCCATAGGATTTCACAGTGGCGTTGGCGCTGATGGCAAAGCTTACACCGCTATATTCAAACCTAGTAGGTTTTAGCTGCTTGCCGCTCCATGTCGCATCAGCAACTGTCACCTTAACCTTAGACAAATCGGCCTTGTTTATGGTAAACGTACCCAAATACAAGCCTTTTTGGGCGCTATATTTGGCGCCTGCCGCGACATCCATGGTTACGGCATACGCCCCCGCGTTTTTGGGCTCGATGGTAGAATCGTTGTAATAGATGGCCGTTACTTTGCCCGCGCCCGTTTGAGGGGTAATGTTTATGCCTTGTGCGCTGCCGTTAAACATTTTGGATGTTAAGGCATAAGCATATTGTTCTTTTGTGGGCTGATACTCGGTATACGCCGGAATGGATATTGTCATCAGGCTACTCACATTGCCCGAAGTGAACTCATCGACAGCCGTTGCAACGATATAGACCTTATGTTCATCCGTCGAAAGCGCGGCTTGGTTCCAAGAATTCGTGCCGGCAACGAGATTGCTCCGTGCAGTCATCGGATTGGCGACGAACGCGTTAAGGTCGGTTGGTGCCGCACCATCAATCTGCCAATAATAAGTCCCCGCCTTGTCGCTGATAAACGTCACCGTTGCCATACGGCTCGCAATGCGGCTGGCCGTTCCGTCTGTCAATGTGGGCGCCCCTGCGCTTGTCGGGCCGGTCGCAGCATACACCATTCCAGGTGCAAATACAAAGCATAATATCACTGCCAATAATATGGATAATAGTCTCCTGGTTTTCATAAGGCTATACTCTCCTTATTCTAATTCGATATGCCTGCACAGTGCTAAATTATAGTTCATTTGTATGCCTCGATTTTACGCCCATTAACACATTAAATCAATCTTTTTATGGCTATTATAGAAGAATTGGAAATTTGAATATGATAAAACAGATAGATAAAAGAAACGCGATATAAATACCTGGTTACATGACTTTCTTGTAAGCAAACATACGCCGATGGATCTGTTTTCTATCAGGCTAAGTGCTGAAATAACTCTGTTTAAATAGAATACGATGCATGTATTGAGATAGCTTACTATACGACTGAAAATATTTCTGATATCGTCGGGTTCAAGTGCTCTATTGAGACGCTTTAAGACCCCGCTTCCGTAATAATTTATGTATGGATAAAAAGTTACTATATGCTTATCGGGGGGATTATTCCGCTGCTAATGATTTGTATTCATATTACGCAGATGATATGTTTATTAATCTAAATAGTGAATTATAATAAAAACGGTTATTCATCCTCTTTCAAACTCGTAAATAACCAGCGTCTACTTCCGTCAAGCGTATCATTTGTATGCACCCGCTCAAATATTTCGTCACCGCCTTAAGGGCGGCGCGTCCTTAAATAAAGTATTTGGATAGGTGTGTAGTTTTTGTTGATATGTAAAGTAATTTAACGGCTGTGGTAGTTAGCGATCAATATGCACGTCAAAGGGAAGCCTTTTTGCAAAAGCTTCCCCGCATCATCGTTAATCATAGTTTTTCTATTTCACTGTGACCACGCATTTGGCTATCTTACCGTTCCATGTTTTTGCGGTTATAGTAGCCCTGCCTTTAGCTTTGGCCATGATCTTTCCGCTTGTCGTTACAGTAACTGCCTTTGGGTTATTTGAAGTCCATGTAAGCATCCTTAGGTCCGTATCCGCAGGGGTCCATGTCTTGGCGTTTAGTGTATATGTCTTGCCCTTGGCGAGTGTATACGTTGTTTTATTAAGCGTATACTTCGTTGCCGATACATTGCCCACTTGTAAAACAAAGGTTTTTCTGTGTCTACCCGCTGTAACAGTAATCGTCGTCTTACCCTTTGCAAGTGCAGTTATTATACCAACTTTGTCTACAACAGCTACTTTTGGATTGCTGGACTTGAACGCCGGAACTATTCCGGTCGCATTCTTTGCGTTAAGCGTTGGCTTGATCTGCAGCGTTTTGCCACTTAGAAGACCGATTGTGCCTGTTTGCTTAATGCTTGCGCTCTTAAGCGTAACGGCCTTTTTCACGACGTATACCGTGCAATAGGCTTTCTTGCTTCCGTCTTTTGATGTTACCGTCAATCTGGTGCTTTTACCCGCCGCCTTAGCTCCAGCCGTTATCTTGCCCGTGCTCGTATTGTTTACCTTAACGATGGAACTACTAGCTGATTTCCACACAAAGCTTTTTTCGCTTGCTCCAAATGGCTGCACCGTAGCAGGCAGCGTTACGCTCTTGCCCGCAACAAGGTATACGCTCGGCAAGGTTTTTATGGAAGTCGCTTTTACCTTAAGCATTATTGTTTGCGGACCGCCCAAAGGTGTACCGTTCGCGTCATATATTATGATAGTTATATACGCCATATTAGAAACGCCCGGCAAACTTCCGCTCCAATTGCCGTTTGCGTCTGCCGTAGTCTCCTTTTTTGTGCCGTCCGGCAGGCTTATTTCCACTTTTCCATTCGGCGCTCCGCCTCCGCCGCTGATCTTATCGCCGGATATCGGGTTGACGACGGGAGAAGGCGGCGCGAGTGGCACAGGCGTCGGCGAGGGCGAGGGCGTCGGCGAGGGCAAGGGCGAGGGCGTCGGGACGTCTCCCGGAGCAGCGTCTTCATATACGGCCGCAGCGGCGACCGCCTGCGCCGGCATGGCAAACTTGGCCGTTTGGCTGGCTGCATTCGTACCGTCCATAAACATGACCGACGGCGTTATTCTCCATTCCTTAAACCGCCGTCCGGCAGATGCATCATCCGCCGTCACGGATACATTTTGTCCCGCGTAATAGCTGCCGCTGCCAGTACCGCCTTCTACGGCCAGCGCATAGGTCGGCAAAGCTTCATATACGGCCGCAGCGGTAACCGCCTGCGCCGGCATGGCAAACCTGGCCGTTGGGCTGGCTGCGTTCGTTCCGTCCGTAAAAGTGACCGATGGCGTGATGCTCCATTCCTTAAACCGCTGTCCGGCAGGCGCAGCGGATGCCGTTAGGGTGACGGGTGTACCCTGCACAAAGTTGCCGTCGCCGGTACCGCCAGTCACAGTCAATGCGTATGTGGGGATTGCCTTAATGGTGAACTCTTTTTCAAAATTCTTATTGGACGCAAGGCCATTTGTTATTGTGGCTTTGACAACGGCCTGCCCCCCTCCGGTGGCAAGAAACACGCCCCCGGTGATGGTCGCTCCGGTGGTGCCGGGGTCGGAAACGCTCCAAACGATGGTCTGATTGGTGGCATCCGATGGCAATACCCTCCCGGACAGCGCCAGCGGATTCCCGATTACGGCTTGATTGGGTGCGCCGGTGATATTGAGCAC
This sequence comes from Eubacteriales bacterium, assembly GCA_031550915.1. GTDB lineage: Bacteria > Bacillota > Clostridia > Christensenellales > MGBC116941 > JAVBOF01. The sequence continues at coordinate 14,845 of JAVBOF010000088.1, forward strand.
GGCATTGAACAAGGAGTCATGCTGCGGCTCAAACAGCCTAGAACGAAGGTCTCCCCAACCATTTTCGTCAATACCTATTACCGCGGATTTGTTCGGCATATAGTTATAGGCGCAGTTAAGTAGGACATATCCTGCCGTGGATTTGCTCACATCCAAGCCGGTCAGCCGGTTGTTATCGCATGAAATGTCTCTTATAATCGTATTTTTACTCAAATCCAACCCCGTGAGCAAATTCGAAGAGCAACGAAGTGTTTCGAGTACAGTATTCGCGCTTACATCCAGCGTCGATAATTGATTGGAGGAACATTTGAGACTCTCCAATAAGGTGTTTGCGCTTACATTCAATGACGTCAGCAGGTTGCCGCCGCATTCCAGTTCTTCCAGCTTGGTGTTTTGGCGCACATCCAGTGCTTCCAGTTGGTTGTCATTGCAAGTAAGCGATGAAAGCTCCGTGTTTTGGCGCACATCCAGGGAGGTCAGTTTGTTTGCGCCGCAGCTAAGCCCTTTCAGTTTGATATTGTTGCGTACATCCAGGGTTTTCAGTTGGTTGTTACTGCAATAGAGTGCTGAAAGTTCAGTATTTACGCTCACATCCAAGTCAGTCAGCCGGTTTTGAGAACAGCTGAAGATTGTCAGCGCTGGGTTCTTGCTCACATCCAAGTCAGTCAATTGGTTTTGGTAGCAGCTGAGGGTTGTCAGTGCTGGGTTCTTGCTCACATCCAACGCCGTCAGTCGGTTGGCGTAGCATAGGAGCTCTTTCAGCGCGGGGTTATGACTTACTTCCAGCTCCGTCAGCTGGTTCCCGTGGCAATCCAGGTGTGTCAGCGCGCTCAAGCCGCTCAGGTTCAGTGTTTCGCCCGAGACCGTATTGTAGGCAAACTTCAAACCGACAACGCGCTTATTGGCAGTATCGCTCGACCATGTCACGATCCCGTTCCAATTGGAGGGAACGGAGGCGCCGTCTGTGGCAGCCGGGGTTATGGCAAGGCTGTTTTCGCTGATAATCCGGTTTACCGCCGCGATATCGAATGTATTGTAGATCGTTACACCCTGGACTATAATGGCAAAGTTTTGTGTAAAGTCTGCGACGGCAGCCGTGCCGCTTCCTGCTTTGCCGTTGCGAATGGTTGCCGTAACATATGCCACCCCGGGCGTTGTGGCGCGAAACACGCCGTCGGTCACGGTTGCGCCAGTGGGGTTGTCTCCGTCAGCGCGGCTCCACTCAATACTTTTGTTCGTAGCGTCAACGGGGAGCACAGTGCCGGTTAGCGTCAGCGGTGTTCCCACCGCAACGGAATTGGGTACGCCGGTAACCACTGACGCCGCCTTAAAGTCGGCCGCCTGCTGTGGATCAAAATAGACCGCACCGGTAGCCCCAATGACTTTGGATCTGTCTGTCATATAATTGTGGTCGCAATGAAGGTTTTCCAGCGAGGTAAGTCCGCTCACGTTCAGCGATGTCAGCCGGTTATAATTGCAGACCAGTGTATCAAGGGCAGTAAGGCCATCCACGTTCAGCGATGTCAGATTGTTGTTTCTGCACCTCAGTGTTCTTAGTGCAGTGCCGCTCACGTTCAGCGAGGACAGATTGTTGAAGGAGCATTCCAGGGATGTCAGCGCAGTAAGTCCGCTCACGTCTAGCGAAGTCAGATTGTTGTAGTCGCAATACAGGGATTGAAGCGCAGTAAGCCCGCTCACATCCAGCGATGTCAGCTGGCCGTAGGCGCAATGCAGGAATTGAAGCGCAGTAAGACCGCTCACATCCAGCTCCCCGGAGATGGAATAGCCGCGGTGAGACAAATTGAGAAAAGACAATCTTGTTATGCGCTTATTTGTAGCATCTTCCGACCAGCTTACGGTACCGGTTGTGGACCAATCCGCCGGAATCGTAGAGCCGCTCTCAAAGGCAGGGGTCAGCGGAAGACCATTGTTTTCGATTATCGCGTTAATTACCGCGACGTCGTTTTTGTAGTATGTGCCGGGGCCGGCTGCGTTTGCCGTCATTGGCGCAAACGCGAACGATGCAGCGGCAAAAGATAGTACGATTGCGATGAAAATTATGTGCTTATGAAGTGCCGTCAAGAATTTTTTCATATTGTAACCTCTCACTTTGTACCCTTCTCACTCGAACTCACTATCAGGAAATGTACCATTGGTTCATGGTAATTTTTTTATATGCAAAGAAAATCCATTTATTATACTATAGCAGAAATTGAGAAAAGTGACTACAAAAAATCGTAGGCACGACTGCAAACCTTTTCACTGTACAAGACGCAGTGCAAATGCGCCATTCTATCTTCGCCCAAAACTGGGTTATTTGAAATCCATGTCAGCATCTGTAGATCCGTATCCGTAGGGGACAAGCTCATCCTCTCGAAATGAATCCAACAATATTGTCTCTCCAGTCGTTGAATTTGAAAATTCTACCAAATAATTTCCTTCAACATCAGCTGATAATACAGCCCCTAACCTACCTCTTGGGACGCCTTCCTTCATATTTATCGAAAAACATTTTCATGGCATCAAGCTCTTGAAACTTGTTCATTTTCTTCTCCTCAAAGAAGCGTCATTAATCTTCTAATTCCAATTCATCCTCTTTAAAACTTTTTACTAATGTAGGGTCTTCATCCTCCAAGGAAGTAAAATCCACCTCATAAGCAGCACCGCCATCATAAACATCCATTATTGTTCCAACTATCCCATACTGAAAGCCCTGATCCACATATTTATCTGTTATTAATCGTACTCCATCAAATTGTTTAAATTTCATAACTCCTCCTTTATTTCCCAGCAAATGGCGTAACGAGGCGTAAAGAGCCGTCCGATTCCACCATCCAGGCTGATTTAATTATCCTAATCATTCCCGAGTCATCGGTTAATTCAATATAGATATCAACCCTCTGCCCGTAATCATCCAGCTTGCCTAGTTTATAGCCGTTTTCACGATACTTTTTCATGGCTTGCTCGGTATATATCTCTTTCAAAAGTTCAGCATCTGACTTGAAATATCCCCAGCGTTCAAATAATTGCGCTTTGCCTGTTTCATAACCTTTTTCTCCAAAAAGATATTCCGTAAATTTCCTTTCATCAACTATAAATAAGCTTTTAAGGTTCAAAACCGGTCTAGAAATCGGTACCAGGCGACATCGGCAGTTAGGATGGCCAGGCCATTCCGGCATATTGCCGAATGTAAAACAACAACCATTTAAAGCTAAACAGTCGAGTGAAGTTCTTTTATCCAAGACAGCTACCCACATCACCCATTGGTCACTGCTAAAACCTAGCTCCGACCTCATTTCCTCCTGTATGTGTTTCCAATCTTCCATTGCGTCACCTGCTTCCATGTTTTTAATAACCATATCATGAAAGCTATTTCAGTGACTTACCAGCTTCTTTGCGGTACTTTTCAACTTACTTTCAACTTTATTTCAAAATCCTTTCAATGGCAAGGATAACTACATTAAATTCTCTCAAACCCCGCCTATTTTACCCTATTTTCACGCAATAGGAGGGAAATTGGAGGGAAATGCCGCTTAAATCAACTGAATGCGCGGCAAAGCAAAAACCGCCTAGACGTACTGTCTAAGCGGTTTCTTTTAAGGTGCGAATGGCACTATAGGATTTGCTTTACAAAACCCATGAAGATCAGGTTTTTTGGCAGCCGAGAGCAGTATTTACATCCAAAAAATGATGGCCTGTAAGTTATACCAGCAGGCATTATTCTCTAACAAATCGACTTTACGCAGTTTTTACACGGCACTGTCTTTTGTCTATATATTCCTCCTGTATCTTTGGTATGTAATGATAAATGGAGGAATGAATTTATGAAAAAAGCAATCAGTATATTTCTCACAGTATTGTGCGTTTGTTCGTTTGCAGGATGTTCAAACGCAGGCTCAAGCGCATCGGCAGGCAGCTCCACAGGCACGGTTAACAACGCGTCCAACTTCGACACAAACAAAGATATCAGCGTTGTATCCCGCGAGGATGGCTCCGGTACGCGCGGTGCGTTCATTGAATTATTCGACTTAGAACAAAAGAACGAAGACGGAACTAAGAAAGACCTGACAACAAAAGAAGCCGTCATTGCTAAGCAAACGGATGTAATGATGGCCAATATCGCCGGGAACAAATTCGCTATAGGCTATATATCGCTTGGCTCACTCAACGAAACGGTCAAAGCGGTTCAAATCGATGGCGTTACGGCTTCGGCGGAAAACGTTAAAAACGGAACATATTCCATTGTCCGTCCGTTCAATATCGTGACAAAGGGCGACGCCTCTGGGCTTGCAAAAGACTTTATAGACTACATTCTATCGGCGGATGGACAGGAAGTCGTTGGAAAAAGCTATATTAAAATAGCGGACAGTGCCACGGCATACGCTGGAAGCAAACCCTCCGGCAAAATCATGGTGGCGGGTTCATCTTCGGTTACCCCTGTTATGGAAAAGCTGAAGGAAGCGTATCTGGTAGTAAATCCAAACGCTGCAATAGAAATCCAGCAAACGGATTCATCCGCGGGAATTAAGTCGGCGATAGACGGTTCATGCGATATTGGCATGGCCAGCCGCGAACTGAAGGACAGCGAAAAGGCTGAGCTAAAAAGCATTCAGATAGCCCTTGACGGCATAGCGGTGATCGCAAATAAAGAAAATACGGTAACTAGCTTGACGAAAGATCAGGTAAAAGCCATATTCACCGGCGAAATGCTTAAATGGAGCGAAACAATTAAATGAGCAAGCTCAAAGAGAAAGCGATGAGCGCCGTGTTTTTGACAGCGGCGCTTGTCTCAATACTAGCCGTAGCACTGATATGCCTTTTCCTGCTGGCAAACGGTATTCCGGCTATGGGAAAGATCGGCGTGTTTGATTTTCTCCTGGGTAAGGAGTGGTCGCCGTCCGATGTTCCGCCGTTGTTCGGCATTTTCCCCATGATACTGGGCAGCTTGTATGTGACGGCGGGCGCGATAATAATTGGTGTTCCGATTGGGATATTGACCGCAGTATTTATGGCGAAAGCTTGCCCGAAAAAGCTATATATGGCGGTAAAGCCCGGGGTAGATTTGCTTGCAGGTATACCCTCTGTGGTATACGGCTTTTTCGGAATGGCGGCGATCGTCCCCTTGGCGGGAAACGCCATACTTTCAGCCTGCATATTGCTTGGGATCATGATACTGCCGACAATCATCGGCATTGCGGAAAGCGCGCTACGCGCCGTGCCCGAAAGCTATTATGAAGGCGCTGTGGCACTGGGCGCCGGTCATTACCGCTGCATCTTTAGGGTGATTCTCCCCGCCGCAAAATCGGGAATAATGGCTTCGGTCGTGCTGGGTATCGGACGCGCCATCGGCGAAACCATGGCAGTCATTATGGTTGCGGGCAATCAGGCGCGGATGCCGATTTCCCTGTTCAAGGGGGGGCGCACATTGACTGCCAATATCGTCATCGAGATGAGCTATGCAGCGGACCTGCATTATGAAGCCCTCATTGCGACCGGCGTTGTCCTGTTTGTATTCATCCTCATTATCAACCTCAGCTTTTCAGCTTTGAAAAGGAGGGCGAATGGATGACAACGAATAAAAAGCTTAGTGAAATAGTTTTGAAAATTGCTGTCTGGACAGCAGCGGCATTAACCGTTGCTATACTGGCCTATATCGTTGTTTTTATATTGATCAAGGGCATACCATATATCAAACCTTCGCTTTTTTCATTCAATTACAATAGCGAAAACGTGTCGCTTATGCCCGCACTCATTTCCACAGTGATTATGACTCTAATGTCGCTGGTTTTAGCCGTTCCGCTTGGATTGTTCGCGGCGATTTACCTGATTGAGTATGCTCGGCGCGGAAATAAAGTGGTATCCCTCATCCGTATGACAACGGAAACGCTTTCGGGAATACCGTCAATCGTATACGGATTGTTCGGCAGCCTGTTTTTCTGCGTCTTTCTCCATTGGGGGTTTTCGATACTGTCCGGCGCTTTTACGCTTTCGATTATGATATTGCCGCTCGTCATGCGCTCGAGCGAGGAAGCGCTCAAAGCAACTCCCGACAGCTACCGTGAGGGCTCGTTTGGTCTTGGCGCAGGCAAGCTAAGAACTGTTTTTAAGATCATATTGCCGTCCGCTATGCCGGGAATCTTAGCCGGGGTTATCCTCGCTATCGGGCGTATTGTCGGTGAGACTGCCGCGCTAATTTACACGGCGGGCACGGTTGCACAAATACCATTAAGCCCGATGCAAAGTGCGCGGACGTTATCCGTGCATATGTACGCGCTTTCAGGCGAGGGACTGCATGTAAACGAAGGCTATGCCACTGCGGTGGTTCTGCTTGTTGTAGTCATTCTAATCAATACGGCCTCGGCGCATATTGCTAAAAGGATTGGAGGAAAAGCATGAATTGCTTTGACATAAAGAAATTGGATTTGTTCTATGGTGATTTTCAGGCCTTGAAAAACATCGATATGATAATTGAGCGGGGGAATATAACTGCATTCATTGGTCCGTCCGGCTGCGGAAAATCCACGCTGATAAAAACGCTTAATCGCATGAACGATTTGGTGGAGGGCTGTAGTATAACCGGCGAAGTGAAGCTTTTCAATGAGGATATTTACGGGCACATGGACGTCAATCTGCTCAGAAAGCGGGTGGGAATGGTGTTTCAAAAACCCAATCCATTCCCCATGAGCGTGTATGACAATATCGCGTTTGGGCCGAGGACGCACGGAATCAAAACAAGATTTGAACTCGATAATATCGTTGAGGAATCACTCAAAGACGCGGCAATTTGGGATGAAGTCAAAGACAGGCTTAAGAAGCCCGCACTTGGGTTTTCCGGAGGCCAGCAGCAAAGGCTTTGCATCGCAAGGGCTTTGGCCGTTTCGCCGGAGGTCCTGCTGATGGACGAACCGACCAGCGCGCTTGACCCGATATCAACAGGAAAGATCGAGGAGCTTTTGCTGACGCTGCGCGAAAAATACAGTATAATTATCGTGACGCACAATATGCAGCAAGCAACCCGTATAAGCGATAAGACGGCGTTTTTCCTGCTGGGCGAAGTAATTGAGTATTGCAAGACGGAAAAAATGTTTTCAATGCCGAAGGATAAACGAACAGAGGATTATATTACGGGGAGGTTTGGATAATGCGTAGCCGTTTTGATGAACAGCTTATGGAACTTAATAACAATTTGATTGAAATGGGCGCATTGATTGAACGCGCCATATCGAGGGCTACTGTCGCCCTTTTGAATCAGGATGCCGAAACCGCCATGAGGATCATCGAGGGCGATCCGGAAATCGACGATAAGGAGAAAGAGATCGAAAGCCTTTGTTTAAAGCTGCTTTTGAATCAGCAGCCGGTAGCTAAGGATTTGAGATTGATATCCACTGCGTTAAAAATGATTACGGACATGGAGCGCATCGGTGACCAGGCCGCCGATATTTCCGAGCTATGCGTATATCTTTCTGGGCTGGCATATATTAAACAACTTGAGCATATCCCGCAAATGGCGGAAGCTATCATTAAAATGGTTAAAGATGCCATCGACGCCTTTGTAAAAAAGGATCTGGCATTAGCCGAATCGGTTATTGACTATGATGATGTCGTGGATGATTTGTATGTGGCTGTCAAAAATGATTTGATCGGACTTGTTCATGACGATGTAAAGAACGGAGAGCAAGCTTTTGACCTGCTTCAAATAGCGAAATACTATGAGCGTATAGGCGACCATGCGGTAAATATCGCTGAATGGGTCATCTTTTCTATAACGGGAAAGCACAAAAATAAACAGGTTTTGTAGGAGGTGCTGGTTTGAAAAAAATCTATATTGTTGAGGATGACGATAATATTCGGAATATGGTGGAATATGCGCTTAGTTCATCCGGATTTGAAGCGTTTGGGTTTTCATCCGGCGAACCTTTTTGGACGATGTTTTCAAACGCCTTGCCTTCTTTGATCATACTTGATATCATGCTTCCCGGCGAGGACGGCATTGCAATACTGAAAAAACTTAGAAACTCGGATAAATCCAGAAAAATCCCTGTAATCATGCTGACCGCGAAAGGAGCGGAATTTGACCGTATAAAGGGTTTGGATATGGGAGCGGATGATTATGTACCAAAACCGTTTTCCGTTTTGGAGCTTATCTCGCGCATACGCGCCGTTTTGCGTCGTTGTGATGGCTGTGAAGAAAAATTGGAAGAATTTAAATCCGGCCCAATTATTTTAAACATTGATAAACGCAGTGTTTTTGCAAACGAGCAAGAAATAATCCTTACTTTTAAAGAATTCGAACTGCTTTATTGCCTTATGCTAAACGAAGGCATCGTCATGTCGCGGGATAAACTTTTGGAGCATGTTTGGGGCTTTGACTACACTGGCGAAAGCCGCACGGTGGATATGCATATAAAATCACTTAGACAAAAGCTTGGAGCGGGCGGAGAAAATATAATTACCGTACGCAATGTCGGTTATAAAATTGGGGGTTAGCAAATGAGAAAACGTATTTTAAGCAATATGCTGATCCTTGTAATCGTAAGCGTCCTTGTTTCCGCAACGGCCATGTGCATTGTCTTTTACAACCAGCTTGCCTCAACCGTTGAAAACGAAGTGCGAGGACGCGCTGCACTGCTAAAAGATTCCATAGGGGAAGGCCTTCCATACACGTTATCGATTTCAGACATGCGCTTAACTTTGATTAACACAGACGGTTACGTCAAATATGACGATGACGAAAATGCCGCTTTGCTGCCAAACCATTCTGACCGTGAAGAAGTTAAAGAAGCGTTAAAAACGGGAACAGGCGAAAGCAAGCGGTTTTCCGATACACTTGGGCAGGAAACTTACTATTATGCTTTAAAGCTTTCTGACGGATCGGTTTTGCGTGTCGCAAAGACGATGAACAGCATTTTGGGCATCTTTGGCGGTGCTTTACCGGTTGTTATTGGAGTAGTGATATTGATTTGCCTTGCTTCCTATTTATTGGCTGGGAGCCTGACAAAAAGGATAGTTGAGCCAATAAATAATGTTGATTTTTCCAATAAACTAATCGCGCCATATGATGAGCTTTCTCCGTTTATTAAAACCATTGCGGATCAACGCGGTGAGATTATACGTCATATGGAATCGCTACGGGAGCGGTCAGACACCATCGAAGCAATTTTGGCAAGCATGAGCGAGGGCGTTCTTTTGCTCAACCGTCATGGGAAAGTCATTTCCGCTAACAAAAGTGTGGTGGAATTCTTCGGGCTGAGTGAATCAGTAAACGGTAGAAATATCCGTGAGCTTTACCGGGATATCGAGTTTTATGACGAAGTACGCAATGCCCTATCCGGCAGCCGCGGAGAACTGAGTATTGAACACGAGGGCAAGACATACAGAATCTATTTCAATCCTGTTTCCGATATTGGGGCGATCATTCTTTTTATGGATATAACTGAAAAAGCAAAGGCAGAAGTCTTGCGCCGCGAATTTTCCGCTAATGTTTCACATGAACTGAAGACGCCGCTTACTACTATTTACGGCAATGCCGAAATGTTGTCGGGCGGCATGGTTAGGGAGGAAGATAAAGCGGAGTTCTACAGCAAAATAAAAAATGAATCTGAGCGACTGATGGCGCTTATTGAAGATATAATACTGATTTCCAAGCTGGACGAAGGAACGGAACATGCAGCGGATGAAGATGTAGAGCTTTCGAAAGTGGCGAAAGAAGCAACCGAAGCGCTTGCCGGTAAGTTCGCGGAGAATAATATTTCTGTTGAAATCATTTCCGCCGAGAGCGTTGCCCTAAAGGCTAATCACTTACAGATATATGAACTTTTTTACAATCTGGTAGATAACGCCATCAAATATAACAAGCCCGACGGTAATGTTGAAATCCATATATCAAAAAAAGACAGGAAGATTGAAATATTGGTTGCCGATACCGGAATCGGCATCCCAAAAGAAGCACAAAGCCGCGTATTCGAGCGGTTTTATCGCGTGGACAAATCCCGCTACAAGCAGACGGGCGGTACAGGGCTTGGCTTGGCCATTGTAAAGCATATCGCTATGGCGTACGGCGGAGAGGTTTCACTAGAAAGCAAACACGGAGGTGGAACAAAAATTAAGGTATGCCTGCCTTGTTAGATTCACCAGTGTGACGCTTGATCAAATATTTCGAAATCATGTAAGAATTTTTTTGTTGGGCGGCAATTCAATATTGTTGCTCTTTTTTTAATCAGTTGATCTGCCTACTATATTAAAAACAACTTTTTTCGAGATATGAATTAAAGAGCATCTGCGCTGTCCTACCAAGCACTGCATTTATATAGACAAATTCTCTATGTAAGGGAGTTCCCTTAAACTCCATATTGAAAAACTTCGAGTATCTGTCCAATTTTACTTCCTCTGAGCTATCCAAGATATCCAGGATTGACAATAGCTGTGCTACTATCTTGGCCTGCTGAAATCCTACGTCAGAACCAGCGTCTTCTTCCGTCAGTCGAAGCATCTGTGTAGCCTCCTTTCAATATTATCTATACCGCTTTGTAGGGCAGTACAGTATTGAAGAAGGTGTTTGGGATAGTTGAGTTACTGATGCTTTGTAAGTTTAGTAGTTTAACGAGTATACTTTATATTGTTATTTAGCTCACCTAAACTGCTCGAAATTTCTCTAAGTATAAGATTGGCTTCGTCTGTATCATTTGTGTAATTATTAAGTATTTCAAGATCAATAGATATAGCACTAAGAGATTTTTTCTTTCCTTTGTAAGTAAACATTGCAGCAACTTGAATCGGTGAAATTTTAATAAATTCTTTGATTAATCTTGTATCAAATAATCCAATGCAAAAATTCAGCTCTTGCTTTGGTAAAACCGAAAAATTTTTTGTCTTCAAAAATAGTAAGTTGTTTTTAAATGAATCGAACAATGGTGTTTTTTCCTCTTTATCTATTATTTCAATCAAGTCATTAATCTTATTAATAATAACCTGCGTATTTTCCGCTGTACCTCGCCCTTCATTTCTTATCGAGAAACTCAAAAAATCCCCATTTCTTTTAAAGGCATAAATAATATATGGAGAAAATTCTTCTTCCAATTGTTGCTTATACAATTCGATTTGCTGCTTAGCTAAATTATTTGTTCTGCGATTAGAACACAAAATAAGAATTGTCGTTATGGCATAAGCAAGTGTTAACACAACCATACAAAAACCTTGATTGTTGTTCAACCAATCTATCAAACACAAATCACACACATCCAATACTTAAAAACTATATCTGTTATATTCTCGAATCCACTCAAATCCTACCTATTTCATCCTATTTTCATGCAATAAGAGGAAAAATGGAGGAAAATTCGAATAAGTGGCCGAATTTGAGTATATAGAAATAGTCGCTTAAACAACCCGTCCAAGCGGCAACGACTATCTTTAATCGCAGGGGGCAAGCTCATCCTCTCGAAATGAATCCAACAATATTGTCTCTCCAGTCGTTGAATTTGAAAATTCTACCAAATAATATCCTTCAACATCAGCTGATAATACAGCCCCTACCTTACCTCTGGGAACACCTTGTTTTTCATACTTATCCGAAGCCATTTTCACAGCATCAAGCTCTTGAAATTTATTCATTTTTTTCTCCTTTCGTGATATCCGCCAAAGGGTGTAGCCAACCTTATAAGGCCATTAGGTTCGACCATCCACCCTGAAATTATTTTGGTAGTTCCTCCATGGTCATTTGGTATATCAATTACAATACTAATATGTTGTCCATAAACGCCAAGGCTGCCTAACGTATAATCCCCGTTGCAGTAATTTCCGATAGCTTGTTCGCAGAACATTTGTTGCAAAAATCTAGCGTCCGCAACTGTATATCCCATGTCCTCAAATATCTTGTCCTTGCCGTGATAGTTCTCAGGATCGTTTAGATATTTTGCTCCCCAAATGTATGCAGTAAACTTCTCTATGGCTGACATGGCACTTGCCGTTACATTTGGAATAGGGTTCATTATCTTTTCTAACGTGCATCTACATCTTGGATGTTCAGGCCACATCGGCATTTTCCCAAATATAAAGTAACATTCGTTTAACTTAAGTGCCTGCGGGCAAGTTTTATCATCTATTACCGCTTTCCATTTAACCCATTGTCCATAATCGTTTGAAAAATCCCGTTGTATCTGTGCTCTGATTTCCTCCCAATCTTCCATTGCGTCACCTGCTTCCATATTTTTAATAACCATAACATGAAAGTTATTTCAGTGACTTACCAGCTTCTTTACAATATGCTTTCAACTTCCTTTCAACTTCCTTTCAACTTTATTCCATAATCCTTTCAATGGCAAGGATAAATAAAATCCACTTAAATCGCATCTATTTCACCCTATTTTCACGCAACAGGAGGGAAATCGGAGGGAAATAGCGCTTAACGCATCTGAATCCACGGCAAAGCAAAAACCGCCTAGACGTACTGTCTAAGCGGTTACTTTTATGGTTGCGGGGGAGGGATTTGAACCCACGACCTTCGGGTTATGAGCCCGACGAGCTACCAGCTGCTCCACCCCGCGACAATGCCGCTTTTTTTGCGGCAAGATTCATTCTAACTTATATTTCTTGCTGTGTCAAGGTTAATCGGTCATATTTTGGGCTTCTTTTGTTTTAATTATTCGAGGTACGGCAAAACAAAACGCCAGTCCGGCAAGGAACAGAAGAATGCTTATGATTTGTGATGTAGATATACCTCCATAAACGCCTCGTTCCAAATCCCCCCGGAAAAATTCCAAAGCAAAGCGTATAATACTGTAACTAATAAAATAGACACCGGTCGTTCTTCCCTTGATCTTTGTTTTATTAGAGACAATTACTAGAGCTATAAATAACAGCGCATTAATACCGGCTTCTATCAACTGAACCGGTAATACCGGCACACCGTTTGGCGCGGATACGGCATCATGAAACACAACACCGTTTTCAAAAGGTATCCCGTAACAACATCCCGCAAGAAAACACCCAACCCTTCCGAAGGCATGCGCAAGCGCTACAGACGGCACGTATAGATCCATGTAAGCAAGGATATCCAATTTGTATTTGCGCACATACCATACCAACGCAGCAAGGCCGCCGATAAAGCCTCCATAAAAAACCATTCCACCGCTCAAAAAACTCATCAGCGATATGGGGTGCTGGAAGGCCTCAATGATCTCCGGTATGGATACTATGAGGTATAGTATTTTTGCCCCGACTATCCCAAACGCAACGCATAAAAGCCCGATATGTAGTACATCCATTGTTACGAGACCTTTGCGTTTTGTACGTAATAACGCCACCGCAATAGCAATTATCGCGCCTAGCATCATCATCAAGCCATAAGTCGGCAGTTGAAAATCAAAAATGTCTATATACGGTTTCAATATTCTCTCCTAATAAAAAGTCAATTTATAAAGTATACACTTTTATACCATATATTAAAAGCGAATTTTCAAAAAAGCAGGCCGATATTCGGCCTGCTTTTTTTAACTGGTTATTCTAGTGTTAGATGATCATTGTGGGGTCGGAAGGTTTTTTAACTGATCGTTGATCTGGTTAACTAGGTCTGGGTTGCTTTGAACCGCAGCAGCCGCACAAGCTACACATGCAACGCATGCAACCAAAATAATAGCGCTGAAGATAAGGCCGATTATGTTGAGAACCAGCGCTGCAACAGCCATGCCTTTTTCGCTCTCGATCCCAAGCTTCCTCGCTTTTACAGCAAGAACCAAGCCGACAATAGCAAGAACCAACGCGATAGCGGGCGTCACAACAATAATAGCCAGTCCTGTGAACAAGCTGACCAAGTCGATTACTACTGCGATAATACCAAGTATAAGTGCTGCAAGAGCGCCGCTCTTCTGTGGTGTAGATCCAGATCCGGAATCATACACATCTTTCTGTATTTCCTGCTGGGACTCCTGATTGAGATTTTGATCTTCCATGTTTTATACCTCCTTATTTTTACAATTTATTCTATAATGATTATATAGCTGTGTCAAGATTGCGGCATCCTGTTTGTTTTTTCGCAGTATTTGTCAAAAGGTCAGGCCGGCAAAAGCTACGCAAGTAACCGTTAACACAATGCCGACGAAAATTCCAACAATGCTCAGTATAAGCGTTCCAAACGCGAACTGTTGTTCCGAATATATATTTTTTTTCCTTGTCCTTATAGCGAAAACGAGCGTAACGATTGAAATACAAACGGTTACGATCTGGGGAATAATAAATATAACAAGACCTGTCGCCGAGGCGATCATTGTTATCAAAAACGATAATATGCTGACCACAAAATTTATCTTGACGCCTACCCTGCATTTTTTATCCCCACTGGGCGTCAAATTTACGCCAGTATCTTCCAAATCAAATATGTCCCCTTTCGTATTGATACCATTTCAGTCTATTATCAATACTCCGGTATGTCAAGATAAAGCACTTTTATACTATAATTGCAATTTATCCCGCTTGTCAAGATAATCTTTGGTCAGTCGGGAAACCAGTCCGCTAAGCATAAGGATAGCGAAAAGGTTGGGTAGCGCCATCATCGCGTTAAACGTGTCGGATATTTTCCATATCAGATCCAAACTAAGGCTAGAGCCTATAACAAGCGCAACGAGATAGCAAAGCCTATATATCAGTGCTCCTTTTTTTCCCATTCCTTTTTGTCCAAACAAATAGTGTAAGGCTTTTTCGCCGTAATAAGACCATCCGATAATCGTTGCAAGCGCAAAGAAGAAAATTGCCACTGAAAGAAAGATATTGCCCCAAACGGGAATTGCCTTGTTAAATGCCAGGGCTGTCAAAGCGGCACCGTTTACCAGTTCACCCGAACTGTCGACTGCTCCTACAACGCCCGAGGACAGTATTATCAAAGCCGTCATGGTGCAAACTACGATAGTATCTACAAAAACTTCAAATATACCCCACATGCCCTGCTGAGCGGGGTGTTTAACATCCGCTGCCGCGTGGACTATCGGCGCACTTCCAAGGCCTGCCTCATTAGAGAATACACCCCGAGAGATCCCCATTCGCATTGCCGTTAGTATACCGTACCCCAAGATGCCTCCGCCTGCAGACTTCAAGTTGAACGCGCTGGTGAATATCTGTGAAGCGGCATTACCAAGGTTGTTTCGGAAAATAAAGAGTAGAGCTATGCCTCCGAGCATGTAGAATACGCTCATCACAGGCACAAACACCGATGTCACGGAGGCTATCCTTTGTAGTCCTCCGACGATGACCGCCCCGACAAATATCACTAACACGATTCCGCTGATGCTTGGGTCTATTCCAAAGGCAGCTTTTACAGAACCCGCAAAGGCGTTAGCCTGTGCCATACCTCCCATGCCAAACGTAGCAATAATCAGCATGACTGCAAAAGCGCATGCAAGCCATTTCATCTTTAGCCCGTATTCAATATAATACATTGCGCCGCCGACCCATTCGCCCCGATCATTGCGCTTTCTAAAATGTAGCGCCAAAACCACTTCCGCATATTTGGTCATCATACCGAAAAAAGCCGAGACCCACATCCAAAAGATTGCTCCCGGCCCGCCCGCGACTATGGCAGTAGCCACGCCGGCGATATTTCCAACACCTATCGTGCTTGCCAGCGCCGTCGAGAGTGCCTTGAACGGGGTTATAGCACCCTTTTGAGCGGAACTCCCCTTCCTCAGTGAGAATATAGTTGCTTTCATCCAATGAAAAAAATGTGATACCTGAAAGAACCGTAACCTTACGGTGAAATATATACCCGTCCCGATCATCAAAGCAAGCATAAACGGTCCCCACAGGGCATCATGTACGATGGTATTTATGTTTTCGATGCTGCGGATAAACCCATCCAAAAACATACCCCCCCCCCGAAATCACTTACTTATGTAGTATATTGGGGGAAGTATATATGTATGTCGATAATGTATAACATATATAAAAAAAGCCCGCAAAATGCAGGCTTTCGTATCAGTACTATTCCGTT
>JAVBOF010000054.1:0-3503 GCA_031550915.1 Eubacteriales bacterium
GTCAATACTTGCGTACCTGAAGAAAAAGACAAACCTTGATATCCCGCTGATAGGTATAAATACAGATTTTTCGATCCATCCGTTTTGGGAAGTTACAGATATGGATTATTTTGTTCTGGCTTGCGACGAAATGGTATCACAAGCCGTTAAAAGGGGTTTCGACGTAGAAAAGCTTATGCCTCTGGGAATACCCGTGCATAAAAAGTTTTCGGAAGGGAAACCAAAGGAGCAGGCACAAGAAGAACTGGGATTGGAGAACATGCCTACCGTACTGATAATGTCCGGAAGTATGGGGTTCGGCAAGGTCACAGATTACTTGAAGCTGTTAGATGGATTGCAGGAAGATATACAGATATTATGCGTGTGCGCAAACAATAAAAAACTTTATAATCAGGCAACGAAACTGGAAATGAAGAAAAAGACGAAGATATTCGGCTATATAGATAACATCAGTACGCTGATCGACGCTTCCGATATCTTGATAACCAAGCCGGGCGGTTTGACGGTTTCTGAATGCATGGCCAAAAGAATACCGCTGGTATTGATGGATCCGATACCCGGCCTGGAGGAAAGGAATGCCGCTTTTTTACTCAACAACGGCCTTGCGCTCGCATGTAATGATGATTTAAAGCCGGATGACGCGGTACATCTGTTACTCAGCGATGATGACAGGAGAAACCACATCATAAAGATGCAGGAAAAGATAGGAAAGCCACATGCAGCCTCGGATCTCGCGGAGGGTATAATTGAGCTTGTGCAAAACAGGTATGCAGCGGAAGCCAGCGTTTAAATTTGAAACTTGAAACGGGAAAACAATTGTTATATTATACTTTGGGGTGGTAATTTGCTTCTTCGAAGCGATTCACAAAAAGATACTGAGGAGATTGGGCGCTTGATTGGGGAAAACCTATTTCCGGGCGCCTTTATTGCGTTGAACGGCGAGCTTGGCTCGGGAAAGACTGCCTTTGTACAAGGGCTGGGGCGCGGGCTTGGCATAGAAAAGGGTATCAACAGCCCTACTTTCATTATAATGCATGAGCATGAAGGCAGGCTGAAACTATACCATATGGACATGTACAGGATGCATGAAAGCGACGCGGAGATGGATCCGTGGCTGCAGGAATACATCGAAGGCGATGGAGTGGCGGCGGTGGAATGGCCATTGGAGGATATTCTGCCGGTCGAAAGATTGGATATTTGCATCGAATATGACGAAGGCGATAGGCGTATATTGGATATAAACGCATATGGGAAAGCCTATGAGGATATATTGGAGAAGATACGCAGATGAACATACTTGCGTTGGATACAAGCGGTTATATGGCTTCGGGCGCTGTTTTATGCAAAGGGGAGATAATCGCCTCCTTTGACCAGAAGCATGGAAGAACCCACTCACATGCACTATTGCCGGCAGTTGATAATATGTTAACCGCAGTAAACATGAGGATGGCAGATATCGACGTGTTCGCATCCGTAGTTGGTCCGGGTTCGTTTACCGGCATAAGGATTGGTGTGGAGACAATAAAGAGCTTTGCACAGGCTTTTTCAGCCCCATGTGCTGCCGTCGATACACTTGAGAGCCTTGTTTGGAACGTTCCGTATTTTAGCGGTACAATATTACCGATGCTGGATGCGAGGAACAAGCGTGTTTTTTCCGCCAGGCACAGCTGGGTTGAAGGAAAGCCGCAAAGGCTGGAGGAAATATGCGCAAGAAAGATTGATGATTTTGATTTTTGCTCTGAAGATGAAAATGTATTGATACTTGGAGACGGTGCATTATGCTATAGAGAGTACTTTGCAACAATACCGGAGTGTACCTTTGCCAAGTCGAATTGCATGCTTCAGCGCGCTTCTTCAGCCGCATGCGCCGCTGAAGAAAAAGCAAAAGCAAATGATCTTCTAAATTATAATGCGCTTTTGCCGCAATACTTTATACTATCGCAGGCTGAGAATGAATATATAAACAAAAAGGGAGGAAAAGACTTTGGAAAGCCTTCCGTATGAATGCAGAAAGATGACGACTGACGATATTGAAAGAATTCTGGCACTGGAGCGGATCTGCTTTTCGCTTCCTTGGACGCGCGGAGCTTTTGAGGACGATTTAGCAAATGAACTTGCCGAGTACTACGTTTTGGTTGATAATAATGAGATAATAGGATATTGCGGGATGTGGATCGTAATAGACGAAGCTCATATAACCAATGTTTGTATAGCCCCGGAATACAGGCGCAGGCAATTGGCAAAAAATCTAATGAAATATATGATGGGTAAAGCGCTGCTTCGAGGAGCCGAGATGATGACACTGGAAGTGCGGGTGGGCAACACTGCTGCAAAGCAATTGTATGAAAGCCTTGGATTCAGGGAATACGGTATCCGCAAGGGATATTACTCAGATAATAATGAGGATGCGCTGATACTATGGAACAGGGATATTGAAGGTGTTGTAAGCCAATAGCGATAGACTGGAAGAAGGATAGATGGTTTTTAACTATAACGGATCGGATATGTATTATGAAATAAAGGGTGAAGGCAAGCCAATATTGTTTCTACATGGTTGGGGAACTAATATAGAGAGCTTTGTACCCGTTATTGCCAGCCTTTCCAAAGAATTTAAAACGATTGCTGTGGATTTTCCTGGCTTTGGAAAATCGGCGGAGCCGGAAGGCGTATGGGGTGTTTCCGATTATACGGATGTCATAGAATCCTTTATAATGGAAATGGGTTTCGAAAAGATAGACATTATAGCTCACTCGTTTGGCGGGCGCGTTACGATATTACTCGCAAACCGGATACCCGGAAGAATAGGGAAGATCGTCATATGCGACGGTGCGGGCGTTTTGCCAAAACGAGGGCTGGACTATTATATAAAAGTATATTCCTATAAAATCGCCAAAAAGTTATTCAAGCTTTTTGGAGCTGAATCGGCGGGAAGATTGAAACGTGCCGGTTCCGAGGATTATAGAAGGCTGAATGAAAACATGCGTGCGACATTTATCAGAGTAGTCAATGAGGATTTGACGAAGTATCTAAAGAACATAAAGAACCCGGTTTTGCTGGTTTGGGGCGAAAAGGACGAAACAACGCCGCTATATATGGCAAAGATCATGGAAAATGAACTGGACGACGCAGGACTTGTAGTGTTTGAAGGCGCCGGTCACTATGCGTTTTTGGATGATATGCCGAGGTTTTGCAAGATAGTATCATATTTTTTTGGAGGCAACTCCTAATGTTTGAAATAGCCATTGGACTTAAAACCCACTTCGTACTGGATATATTGATAATATTACTGCACGCGCTTGCAGTAGTCTTTACATTTAGCCGCTATGTACATATGCTGCAGTTGGAAAGTTACCAAAACAATATGTACCTAAAGTGGATATTGCGAAACGTCCAAATATCACTTTTACCTTCTGCTACAATAGCTACGGCGTTGATTGCCCTTAGGATCGTTGTCAATGCGATAACCGGAGCAATGGGTCAAACAGGGCAGATCATATCCTTCG
>JAVBOF010000018.1:0-40088 GCA_031550915.1 Eubacteriales bacterium
CAAAAGTACTGAGCTGATTTTTTTGCGCACCTTTTTGCGCGTCATTTCAACAAGCCCGAGCCCTGTCATGCCAATTACGTTTGTCTTTGTCCTGTCTAACTTCAGCGCTTCTTCCAAAACGGCAATCACCTGTTCTTTGCCCCTTTGTTCCTTCATATCGATAAAATCAATAATGATTATCCCACTTATATCCCTTATGCGAAGCTGGCGGCTGATCTCTTTGGCCGCTTCGATATTGGTCTGCAGTACGGTGTCCTCAAAATCATTGCTGCCGACATATTTTCCGGTATTTACATCTATGACCGTCAAAGCTTCGGTTTCGTCAATTATTATATATCCGCCGCTTTTTAACCATACCTTCTTGTTCAAAGCCTTTTCGATCTTGGATTCCAGCTCGAAATAATCAAAGATATCGTAATGCTCGTCAAAATACTTGATCTTTTCCATCTGCCTTGGGGCGATCAGCCCGGCGATCAGCTGCACACGCTGGAAATACTCGATGTCGTTTATATACATAGCATCGACATCCTCGGTCAAAAGGTCCCTCACAGCCCTGTATACGAGGCTTTCTTCGCTATGGATCAAACGCGGAGCGCGTAAAAGCCTGCTTTTGGATTGAAGCTTGTTCCAGAGGCCTGTCAACAACTCAAATTCATTTATAAAGTCTTCCTTTTGTTTGCCCGCGGCTGCCGTCCGGAGAATAACGCCAAAATCCTTTGGTTTTATGTCCTCGATTATCTTTTTTAACCGCAGTCTCTCCTGCTCGTCGTCTATCCTTCGCGAAACGCCGATATAGTTTGCCGTGGGCATCAACACCAGCAGTCTTCCCGGCAGGGATATATGCGTAGTTACCCGCGCGCCTTTCGTACCTATAGGGTCCTTCAATACCTGCACCAAAAGCTCCTGCCCCTGCTTTACTATATCCTTTATACTGGTGTTCTCAAGCTTATCCACTACATCGCTTTTGCCGCCAAACTCAAAGTCGGATTTATCCACCATGATATCCCCGGCAAAAAGGAACGCGTTCTTTTCCAACCCAATATCTACAAACGCGGCGTGCATACCGGGCAAAATGTTCGCAATACTTCCCTTGTAGATATTGCCTACCATGCGTTCGCTTCCCAGCCTTTCAACGTATATCTCGGCAAGGTCCCCGCCCTCGGTCAGCGCAACCCTGGTTTGAAAAGGGTTGATATCCACTATCAATTTTTTTTTCATAAAGTATTCACCCTATATAAATATTAACGCAGTTCCACCCGCGCATTATTCGTAAATATCAGCCCGACTAAAGCTCAAGCAGGCTCTTTCCGTCGCTTGTCAGCAAGCTTTTTCTGCAAATGCCCAAAAAGAGTTCTTTTTCATCCATCTCTGCAATTTTTGAAATGTATGAAAGCAGGAGCGATGGGTTCAAATTCGCTTTACTGCCGCTGGCAAGCCTCATCATAAGCGTATCGCCCTCTATTTGCGCAGTGAGTATCATTGGGCGCACATCCTCTGAAACAACGCCTTTTTTGCCTCTTCTTTCAAGCACTATCTCATTTTTTTCCATTATACCATCAATTATAGGCGCAATAACAGATTTACGATCCTTCGCGATATCCACGGAATAATCAGCCATTGCAATCTGCGACATCAGCGAAGGATATGCGTCCACTAGCCTGCATTGCACCGCTTCTATCCCCTGCGGCAAGCATGCGTTCAGCGTCTGCAAAAATTCATCCTGATTTACCGGCTCCTCCAGCGCAATATCGAGATATTCAGCGTCAGAAGCATACCCCAGCGAAAGCGCCGATGCAAAGGAAAGTACGGGATGCGGGTTAAAGCCTCTGGAGTAGGATATCTTGATGCCGCTTCTGCGGAATGCCCTGCCAAAAAGCCTTTGCAGGTCAAGATGCGATATATAGCATGTGTTCCCCGCCTTGCGAAACTTTACTATCATACGCATAGGCTGCACCCGCTGTTTTGCAAACCGCAGGCGCGGCAGCCCTTTCGGCAATCTTCAATCGTTTTACCTTCACGCGAACGCGCCCTCTCACTGCGCAAAAAATCCGTATCAATACCGTAGGATATGTGCGCATACGGTAAAAGCCGGTTCTCCGGCGTCTCACCCGCGGCTATTTCCTGTGCGTCCATGCCAAATTCCGCAAAAGCTTCAAGCCACTTATCAAAATCGAAGTATTCCTTCCATCCGTCAAATTTACAACCCTTTTCAAAGGCGCGGAATATGATTTGTGAAAGCTCCCTTCCTCCTTTGGCAAAGACAGCTTCAAGCATACTGCTTTTAACATCATGCCAGCTGTAATCAACATAGCGCTGTCTAAAGCATTCCTTCAGATAACGCTGTTTGCCGATCAGGGTATTCATGGTATTCTGGCCCTCCCATTGGAACGGAGTATGCGGCTTCGGCACAAACGAAGACGTACTTACCGATATCCGGAGCCCCTTTGCGCGCTTATCCTTAGGTATTGCGTAATATCTCGCGGCGACGGCTTCGACCAAAGCTACGATGCCGTCCAGATCCTCCATCGTCTCGGTTGGAAGGCCTATCATAAAATATAGTTTAACGGAATTCCACCCGGCTTCAAAAGCCTGTCCAACGCTCTCCAACAGGTCATTCTCTTCAACGTTCTTGTTAATGACATCCCGCAGCCTTTGCGTACCGGCTTCAGGAGCAAATGTCAGCGAAGATTTCCTTACGGTTGTCGTTTCCTTTATATGATCCCTGCCATATGAATCTATGCGCAGTGACGGAAGAGCCAGTGAGACCCTTTTTTCTTCAAGCTCGTCCCTAAGCTCCGTAATAAGCTCCCTCAGGCCAGAATAATCGCCCGAGCTCAGCGAAGCGAGCGACACCTCATCATATCCCGTGGAATCCACTAGCCGGATGGCGCAATCCTTCAGCGTCTGCACATTGCGCTCCCTCAGCGGCCTGTATATGTACCCGGCCTGACAAAACCTGCATCCGCGAGTACATCCCCGCATTATCTCAAGGCTTATCCTGTCATGCACTATATCGACATACGGCACAATGAAGCTTTCTGGGTATAAAGCCGCGTCAAGGTCTTTTACAAAGGTCTTTTCTATTTTTACATCCTTGCCCCCGCCGTCCTTAAAGCCCGTGATGACGCTTCCTTCCATCTGCGGGAACACCAGCGAAGGAACATAGGCGCCCTTTAGCTTAGATACACGCTTCAAAAAGCCTTCCCTCGGTTCATCGGAGCGTTTCCACTTTATATATTCATCCAATATATCGTTGATTATTTCCTCGCCGTCGCCCAACACGAAAATATCGATAAACTCCCAAAGTGGCTCCGGATTGCAGCAGCAAGGCCCGCCCGCTATTACAAACGGCCCTTCCCTACGCTCCGCAGTCCTAAGCGGCACGCCCGAAAGGTCTAGCATATTTAATACATTGGTATAGCAAAGCTCGTACTGCAGCGTGAATCCGATGATATCGAACGCCTTCAGCCCTGTCGCCGTCTCAAGCGAAAAGAGCTCGATCCCGTCCTCTCTCATCCGTTGCTCCATATCTCCATAAGGGGCAAATACCCTTTCACAATAAGAGTCCTTGCGAGCGTTTATGATGTTGTATAATATCTTCATTCCAATATGGGACATTCCGACTTCATACGCGTCCGGAAAGGCGAAAGCAAACCGTATATCTACGCCATCCGTTGTTTTTACAACTGAATTATATTCTCCGCCACAATATCTGCCGGGCTTTTCAACGCTTTTCAGCGCCTGTTTTATCTTTGGATCCAATTGACCTCCAAATCAGCGGAAACATATGGATAACTTTGTACCGCCGACCCTGTTTCTTTGACCGTTGTTCTGTTTTAGTACTATACCACCTAAAGGCCAATCTTTCAACACGCTTTGGCATAGCGCCATTCAAACGGCTATAGTAGGTCTTTCAGTTTTACCGTGGTCCCATATCCAATCATGCCTTCAAGAAGCATGTCCTGCGTTATATGTCCGATTATACCGCCCCTGCCGTCCAGTACACAGACAATATGGTACCTGTTCGGACGGAACATCGCGACGATCTTGCCCCCCGTTTCAGAGCCCTCCGCGGCAATATACCGTATCTTCATATTTCCACGGCGCCCCATAGCGCCCTTCCTGCCCGCCATAGTTTTTATAACTGCGTACGGCTTTTTTTTCATCTCTGCGAAAGCCGAAAGCAAAAGCATTGCCGCGACGCCAAAAACCATTGGTTTTAAGCTGCCAGCGGCAAGGTAGTATATCCCCGCGGCAACCATACCCGCTGCAATTAAAAAGCTCAAAAATATGCATATTGACTCGGCGGTCTTTTCATTAACAGCAAAAGAAAGGGCCGCACGAAGCGCCCTTCCACCATCCATTGGAAACGAAGGCAACATATTGAAAACGGCTATCGCCATAGAACATTGCGCAAACATCCGGAACCCGTCCTGCATAAATGGCATCCAGGCGCCAAAGCATATGCATGCGGTCGCGCAGAAAAAGCTGAATACAGGGCCAACGAGGGCAATGACGCATTCGGCGCCCTGCCCGGCAAATTCCAGCCCCTCAACGACGGCAACGCCGCCCAACGGCATTATATCAAGGCTTTGTACCCTCAACCCAAACATCCTTGCCGCAAAAGCATGGCTCAGTTCGTGCAGAAGCACCGCCGTAAACATATTCACAAGCAAAACAACGTCTCCAAACAATAAAAGGAGCGGTATTGCCGGTATTATCAGCAGGTTCAGCCTTATTCGAACATCCAGTATGCATCCAATATAAAGATTCATACATTACTTTGTATCCGTCTGGTTCATCGTCTCCTGGGATTCGTCATCCGTCGCGTGAAAGCTCGTTCCCAGATAGACCGAAGGATCTACCGCCACACCCTGGCGCAATACGGAGAACCTGGCCTGTTGCCCGGAAGCCAATTGCGCAATGGATTCGCCCTGCAATAGTGTATCCCCTTCGGCAACCTCAGGTATTCCGTCAAAACTGTATCGCGATGAAAGCTGTCCATCATGCTGCAGAGTTACGGTACAAAGTTCATCCACGCTCTCTACGCTTTGTACAAGACCGTCCTCCGCGGCAACTACCTGCGTATTTTCCGTCGCCATTATCGTCACGCTGTCGCTAAATCCTTCCTTAAAGGCTGTTGTGACTATGCCTTCGACGGGCAAAAGCATGTTTGTTCCGGCCGCAGCCATCACTTCTTGGGATTCTGCGTTGGTATTCTGCACAAACTTGAGCTTTCCAAGGCTGTCATCAATGCTCAAATCGAAAGTTATCGCCGTTTTCACCCCATCCGTTACACTTTTTGCAAACGGCGAATCTATGTTTTTCAGAAGCAGCATACAAAGGCATACCGCGGCGCAAACAATTAGCCTCATAACCAAAGTCCGCATACCGCCGTCATCCCGTTCCTCAGTCTTTGTGCTATTCGGCAAAACAGCCGTCGCCCGCCGTCTGCGCCGTACCAGTCCCAAAGCCGGCGCAGCATTTGAATCCTTACGCCCTTCATCATCAGGTTTGCTTTCAGCTATTGCTTCGTTTTCTTTTGGTGTACCCTGCACAATAAACGGAGTCGTCTCCAGCTTCCTTATATACCCGTTGTTATCCATGCGATACCCTCCTATTGCCCTATGATTTAAAATATATGCAGGCAAAAAAATAATATTATCAGCGTGAAGGACAAATCGGGTTGATAAGTGATTTTTTATCAACGCCGTTTGATATGTTACTGTTCTAAATGATCCCTGTATCGACATAATAAGTGTCCGGTTTCGTCAAAACTTTACAAATGAATACATTCTTATGACGCCGGGACTTATTGATAAATCAAGCCTTTTGGGTTAAAATTATTGGGTCATATTTATTATTATTATTTTTGTTGGGGAGCACCAAAATGCAGGAAGAATATATAGTATTGAAAGGCCGTAAGGGCGGCTTTGAAATAATACTTTCACAACGGGCGACTTTTTTTATGATAAGGGAAGCGCTTATAGAGAAGCTCAATATGAATAAGCGCTTTTTTGAAGGAAGCAATACCAAGGTACGGATAATAGGCAAAAAACTTTCTTTAGCCCAGCAGAGAGAGATAAAGACGATGCTGGAAAATGCATACGGCATGAACGACGTAGAGTTTTATAAGGATGCGCCGCCCGAAGATGTCAAAACTGACGCGGAGGTTGAAATATCGTCCGCGGTGGCAAGCGGCTTTATCCGCAAGACTATACGCAGCGGACAAACCATCGAAAGCGAAGGCGACATCGTTATTTTGGGCGATGTGGACACGGGCGCCCAGCTTATCGCCAAGGGCAGCATATGCGTAATGGGAGAGCTGAAGGGCTCGGCACACGCCGGCTGCAAAGGCAATGAGGATAGCGTAGTATCCGCGCTTGTATTAACGCCTACGCAATTGAAGATAGCCGATCTGTCTTTGCTTTCAACCGAAGGACAGGAGTACCAACCCCTGTATCCCGAGATTGCAAGGGCGGAAAAAGGCGCAATCGTTATTGAACCGCTATATATCCCGCAGGACGCGAGGAAACGAAAACGAAGGATCATCAACAGATAATACGGAGGACGCAATGGCTCAGGTATTCGTAATAACATCCGGAAAAGGCGGCGTTGGAAAAACCACAACCACGGCTAATATCGGGGCAGGCCTTGCCGCTAAGGGGTATAAAACGGTGATGCTGGATACGGATATCGGATTGCGTAACCTTGACGTGGTTTTGGGCCTCGAAAACAGGATAGTATTTGATATAGTCGATGTCGCGGAGGAGAGGTGTAAACTGCGGCAGGCGCTGATTAAGGATAAACGATTCCCCTCCCTTTTCCTTATGCCCGCTTCCCAAACCAAGGAAAAAAGCGCAATTACCCAGCAGCAAATGATAAAGATAGTGGATCAGCTAAGGCATGATCATGATTATATAATCATAGACTGCCCTGCCGGAATAGAGCAGGGCTTTAAGAATGCTATCGCGGCGGCAGACCGCGCAATTATAGTTACGGTGCCGGAGGTATCGGCCCTGCGTGATGCGGATAGGATCATCGGCCTGCTTGCGGCAAACGATATCACAGATATGAAGCTTATCATCAACCGGCTCCGCGCCGATATGGTCAAAAGCGGCGGCATGCTGAATATCGACGATACGCTTGATATTTTGGGCATTGACCTTTTGGGCGTCGTTCCAGAAGACGATAATATTTTGAAGTCCAGCAATACCGGCGAACCGATCGTCACCTTGGATAAAACCCCCGCAGGAAAAGCCTTCGGTAATATAGTCAGCAGGATAATGGGCGAGGATGTTCCGATTTGTGCGATAGAAGAGGAATCCCGGCTTATGCAAAGGCTGCGCAAGCTGTTTAACGGAAAACAATTGCGGAGGGCATAGATAGAAATGGGATTTTTACAAAACCTCTTCAAAAAACCCGATGCCAGTAAAAATATCGCAAAGGAAAGGCTGCATCTTGTCATAATGCATGACAGGTGCGAGTTTTCGCCTGCTTTCCTTGAGAATATTCGCAAGGATATGGTCGAGGTCATTTCCAAATATTTGGTTGTCGAAGAAAAAGATTGTTTTATTGAATTATCTCGAAAAGAGAACCAATTTGGTACTGTTTTATCTGTTATATCCGCAAACATGACAATAAAAAGGCAAAAATGAAATTTTTGCTGGCTTTTAACTGTTTGTTATGATAAAATTTCTCAAATACATTTGAGGGATTTTTTTATGCTCACTCGTTTAGCTTGCCAACCGATCCTCGATCTGAAGGATAAAGTCT
The DNA here is from genome assembly GCA_031550915.1 of Eubacteriales bacterium. GTDB lineage: Bacteria > Bacillota > Clostridia > Christensenellales > MGBC116941 > JAVBOF01. The sequence goes on from JAVBOF010000018.1 coordinate 7,777, forward strand.
ACGCTTATGAGATCCTTTATAGAGACAGCGAGGAAAACGCATACAGAGAAGGTACCGACGGTAATATGGCTTCTTCCAGAGTTATGGTAGACAGCTTTTTTGGGTTCGGGATAGATAAACTCGTAGGAAATAAGATGGCTTTTATCAATTTTACCGAAGAACTTTTGGAAAACGACGTCGCAACTCTCTTTCCGAAGGAGAAGCTTGTTGTAGAAGTGTTGGAGACCGTCAGGGTGACCGATACCATAATCGATAGGATAACAACATTAAAAAAAATCGGCTACCAGATAGCTTTAGATGATTTTATGCTTACCGAAGAAATAGAACCGCTCATAAAGATCGCGGACATTATAAAGCTGGATTTTCTCGAAACTACAATGCCTATGTTGGCGGAATACATAAAAAAGACCTCCCGTACCGGTCTTAAATACCTTGCCGAAAAGATCGAATCCAATCAATCCTACAATATTGCAAAGAAACTCGGTGTTTCCTATTTCCAGGGTTTCTATTTTAGTAAGCCAATTGTATATTCCGAATCCGATCTGAAACCGCTTCCAATAAATGAGATGGATCTGCTTCACGCGGTAGATAAAAAGAATTTCAACTTCAACGTTGTCGCAAATATCATCAGGCAGGATGTTTCGCTCACATATAAGCTGCTTAGGCTGGCAAATTCCGCCGGCTTTGGATACCGCATGAGGATCAACGATGTTTTGCACGCGCTTGCGGCCCTCGGTGAAGTCGAAATAAAAAAATGGGTGACTTTGGTTTCCATGATGGGTCTCTGTCAAAACCATCCCCTGGAACTGTTGCGGCTTTCGCTCCAGCGCGCAAAGTATATGGAGGAGATCGCATACCTCAAAGGTATGAAAGACGCCGCTCCGGGCATGTTTATGACCGGCCTGTTTTCGCTTTTGGAGATTATGCTCAACCGGGACTATTTCACCATATTCGAAGAGATTAGCGTTGCCAAAGAGGTTCAGGATGCCTTACTGCATAAAAAAGGCCCCTACCGAAAATTTCTCAGGCTGGTTATAGCTCACGAACAGGCAAATTGGGACAGGTTCTATGAGGCTGTGGAAAAGCTTGGGCTCAGTGAAGAAAAGCTTATGAACAGTTTCATATCCGCCAGCGACTGGAGCAACAAGATAGTCTCCATCGCGGAGGACGAAGAGACAAGAGAAAAATAATCAAATTGTAAAAACTTTGTCAATGTTTAGATGCGGGCTTTGCCTGCATTTCTTATCTCTGTTATAATAATCGGATAAACTGGCAAGTATTATGATAGTATTCAGCCAAAGAGACATGGAGCAATACCATTGAGACGTTTTAATAAAAAAGCATTAAAAGGCTTCGATTGGATCACCCTCATTCTGGTGACAATAATCGTCCTATACAGCAATATAATCCTGGCGAACGCTTCCGCAAAGCCATTCACAGGTGAAGAAGCCGGCATACTCGATATCATTGCCAAGATAGATTTCCAGTATGTCAGCAGGCAGAGCCTTTGGTTTTTTATAGGCCTCGTATTGATGGTCGTTATATGCTTTATAGATTACGAAAACCTTGGCCAGTACGTTAAGATAATCTATATAGCCAATGTAGGTTTTTTGCTTCTGCTAATGATATTCGGAACCGAAAAAGGCGGCGCGCAGGGCTGGTTCAGCTTGATCGGGGAACGCACTATCCAGCCTTCAGAGTTCTGTAAGATAAGCCTTATTCTTATGCTGGGCAAGATGATATCGACCAAAATCGAATCCAACGGCGGGCCGTTGCGGTTCCGCGATATGCCTTTATTGCTGCTGGTATTACTCGTACCGTTCGTCATAGTCGCAAGACAGCCGGATCTTGGCACGGCGGCGGTATATATCGTTATCTTCATAGGTATACTGTTTATGGCAAAAACAAGCTTTAAGATAATCGGCGCTTTCTTGGGCGTGGGAATAATATCCATCCCAATAGCCTACCAGTTCCTGGAAGACTATCAAATAAAGCGCTTGATGCCATTTTTGAATGCCGGAGATACATCCTCACAGAATTCGTCTGCATTCGACCAGGTCGCACAGTCCAAAACCATGATAGGCTCTGGACAGGTGACCGGCAAGGGCCTTTTTTCCGAAGGGACCCTTACACAGCTGGATTACATGCCTCAAAGGCGAACAGATTTCATCTTTGCCGTAACGGCCGAATCCGTCGGCTTCATCGGCGGCATCATTCTTCTAGTGTTGTATTTCGTATTGCTTTTCAGGCTTTTGTATCTGGCATCACAGGCGCCCACTTTGTTCGGCTCTTTGATAATCGTCGGCGTTATGTCGATGCTGTTCTTCCATATTGTCGAAAATATAGGCACGACAATGGGCCTGCTGCCGCAAACAGGGATTCCGCTTCCTTTCTTTAGCTACGGGGGAAGCAACATGCTAACCAATATGATTGCCATAGGCTTTGTTCAAAGCGTAGCGCTTAGACGGCAGAAGAAGACCCTCGAACCCGCTATTACCAATTTTTAACTTTTTCTTGTCTGTTATGCGACAAACGCGCGTGAAAGCTGAATTTAACGGTTTTGTTTATTTAAATACGCCTTTAACGGATTTCGACAAATTCAATCAAACAACTTAAGCAGCTCGTTCATTCTTTTTTCCGCATATTCCCTGCCGGAAGATACTATTTTATCTATCTGCAAAAATAATGATACCTCAATGCCGCAGGTTTGAAGGGTATCCTTAACAAACGCGCCTTCGATTGGGTTGTGAAAATAGCTGTTATAATAATCTATCGGTGTCTCCATTGTATTTATCACAATAGCTTTTTTCCCTTTTAAGAGCCCTATCATCTCCCCGTGCTCTCCATATTTATATGCCCATCCCAGCAACAATACCTTATCACAAAAGCCTTTAAGGACTGCAGGCATAGTCCCCCACCACGAAGGAAAAGGAAAAACCAGAACATCTGCCTCTTCGATCTTTCTTTGGTATTCTTCAACATGGGGGTCGGCGCTTTCACCCGTTCTCCAGCGCGATAGATCCTCCTCCCGCATGACCGGGTCAAACCCGTCGGTAACAAGGTCTATCCTTTTTACCTCTTCGCCTTTCTCTAAAAGCTTCGCGGATATCCCTTCCGCCGCGGCTGCATTGAAACTTCCGTTATACGGGTGGCTGGATATGATCAAATACTTCATTTTAACCTCTCAAAATGCTTTTTATTTACTATTTGTGTTTTTCCCGGTTTTATTCGTTATATTGCTCTTACAGTGTTAAGGCATACTTGTTTGCAGCGTTCCATTTTATATCGCGCAATTCATTGGTAAGTGCAGAAACAAGATAATTATTTGAGGAGCCCCTGTCCGGCCAATGGTTTATATTGACAAGGATGACAATGGCATATTAAAGTAAAAAGATAAGTTTTTTGAGGCAGTGATTTATTATGGATAAGAGGCGCATTTTTACATATTGGGTAAATAACGAAAACGCGGTCATACCGGATTATATCAAAATGTGTATGGAAACCTGGGAGCGGCATATAAAGGATGTCGAAATCATAACGATCGATCACTCTAACCTATCCCAATGGATCGACATAACCTTTGATATCAATCATTTCAAACAGCTTACCTTGCCCATGCAATCCGACATATTATCCTATTATGTCCTGCACAAGCACGGCGGCATCTATATGGATGCCGATACCATCGTTTTTAGCGATATATTCAACGAAATAGCCCAATTCGATAAAAGTAAGATCTATATGTTCGGGGATAAGGCGCAAAATACATGTCATGTAGCGTTCATTGCCAGCCTGCAAAAAAACAACAGGGCACTGTTTGATGGGATAAAAAAAGTCCAGTCCAATGTTCAAAAGCTTTTTAACCAACAGATCGAGCTAACTTGGGATCTGTTCAGCAATAGTATATACCATGAATTAATCCAAAAATATGACACAGCTTTTGAGATACTGGACAAATACGAAACCGGCGCTATTCTGGAGCATGTTTTGCAGCTAGATGATAAGTGGAAGGATTACCTCTGTTTCTATTTCGACAATAAATCAAAAATAGACCTTGAAAATATAGTCGGCAGGATAAAATTCGGTGCCGTGCTTTTGCATAATTCCTGGACGCCGGATAATTATAGAGAAGCTTCAAGGGAAATGATCCTTAACGACGGATTATTGATTTCCCGATTGCTAAAATATGCCTTAGGCTATCCGTTATAGATTTTTACAATAAATCTCATATTCAACCTTTCCATTCCAGGATCATTTTTTTTAACGCGTCGCAGGATGATTTTACTGTAAACTCTTTACATTTATGTCTATATTCTGTAACATGTCTCTTTAGGGATATTTTATTGCAAGCAGCGTGATTTGGAGCAGACAGTAATGAAACGAATAAAAAACCTTTTTTACCAGCACTTTTTTAATTCAGAACTGCCTTTTGAATATAGGGTGATATCCTATTTTGGCATTATAACTATAGTATTCTCTGTCGTTTCCGTAATCGGTAATTTGTATATAGGACTCTCTTTGTATACATGCATACCTCAAGTGGTCTCTACGGCTTTATCCCTTGTATATTTCTTTTCTTCCTATGCATTAAGGCTAAAGATGATGAAACCTCTTACTTTCATCATCGGCTGCGTTTATTTGCCGGCCCTGTTCTTTTTAAGCGGCGGGATCAACGGGACAGGCCTGTTATTTGGAATGTTAGGCATCCTGATATTCTCGCTTGTCTTTACCCAAAAGACGCGAATAATAGTCCTTTTAATCTATGGGCTGATATTTGTTGCTTTTCTCACCTTGCAGCGTATCTTCCCCGATATTTGTATGGACTATCCGGATGAATTCACCCGTTTCTTGGATTTTATTATCTCAGTAATACTGTGTATAGCGGCAATCGCAATGATAACCGCTTCAGTAGTCCGCTCTTATCACGTTGAGCACGCAAAGACAAAAAAGCTGCTTGAAAAGGTTGAGCAGCAAAACGCGGAGCTAGAAATCCTTTCGATAACGGATCCGCTTACAAATGTATACAATCGCAGGTATTTAGACCAATTTTTGGATTTGGAGATATCTTCATACAAGGAAACCGGACGCGGCCTTTGCGTGATGATGATGGACCTTGATGAGTTTAAGAAAATAAACGACAGCTTTGGACACGGCTTTGGCGACGAGGTTTTAATAAACTTCTCTAAATGCGCCGTCAGCTCGCTGAGGGATTACGATATTATGGCAAGATACGGCGGCGAGGAGTTTGTGGCGGTGCTGACGCTTTGCACCCCTCAGGACGCGTACCTGATTGCGGAACGGATACGTGAAAAGACCTCTTCGATGGTTTTCCGTTTTAACGCCAAGATCCATGTCAGTATCGGCATAGCCGTGGCAAACGACGATGATACTTCACAAAGCCTTACCGCAAGAGCCGATAAAAACCTGTATACCGCAAAATCTTCCGGCAGAAACCGCACAATCATCGATGGCATGGATAAGTAAACTATATATCAAAACGGCTTCCATTCTTTGACGGCAGCCGTTTTTTGTTTTGCTGATATTTAGTTTTTATAGGCTTCTATCAACTCCGGCTGCTGCGATATAATCTCGATCGACGCAAGCGTTTTCTCATATACTGCAATGAAGCCCCCTATCTCAGGATCGTCCGGGCTTACGGTACCAGTTTTTACCATAGATTCCAGCAGCTTGATACCCTCATATATATTATCTAAAGAAAGGTTAGCGCTTACGCCTTTAAGAGCATGAGCCTTTTGCGCGGCTAATTCCATATCCCCGTCTTTAACTGCCTGCAAAAACTCGTCCTTTATTGTATTCTGAGAGAATGTCTGCAAGAGTTTAGAATATATCTTCGAATTGTTAGCAAGCATCTTCATGCCGTTCGCGACGTTCACGCCGAATAATCCCGGCGAACCGGATGTATCCGATCCGGCACCTCCTCCACCTGCAAAATCATTGTTTGAAAGGTTTTTCCCGCCGTTCCCAACAAGGAATTTATCTAATTCATTAAACATCTTTTCTTCATCGATAGGTTTGCTAATGTGGCCGTTCATACCGGCTTCAAAAGCCCTGACGATATCCTCCTTAAATGCATTTGCAGTCATCGCAACTATTGGAATTGTTTTTGCCGTCTTGGCAGCGCTTCCACGGATCAGCTTTGTGGCCTGATATCCGTCCATATTAGGCATCTGGACGTCCATCAATATCATATCGAATCTGTCCGGATCGTTCTCGAACATGGATACCGCAACCGCTCCGTCATTTGCCTCCTCAATTTCTACTTTAGTAGATTCAAGAAGGCTGCACAATATCTCCCTATTTATCTCAATATCCTCAACAATGAGGATTTTCTTTCCCTTATAAGATATATCTCTGCTGGATCTCGAAACTTTCCGGTTATTTACATCAAATCCAACCGTTTCATTTATCGTATTTATAATGGTAGACGGAAAGACCGGCTTTGGCAACATTTTTTTGATACCTAATTCCATTGCCTCAGTTTCAATATCGGTAAAATCATACATGGACATGAGAACCAGCGTTATATCCTCTTGCCCCAGTTTCCTTATTTCTTTTGCCGTTTCAAGCCCGCTCATACCATTCATTTTCAGGTCAAGGAATACGAGCTTATACCCCTGATCAGATTTTTTACTGTTGTTTATGGTTTCTATCGCTTCGTACCCGGAGCTCGCGGTCGTACAGCTGATGCCGTTGTTCTCCAATATCGATTTAATATATTCGCATATCTCCTCGCTGTCGTCAACCACCAAAACCTTTAGTTCATGCGCGTGCGCTCCCGGCAGCATGGTGTTCACAAGCCCGCTTCCGTCCATAACCCCTACCGTAACTTCGACGTGGAAACAGGAGCCGTTTGTATAGCTGTCATCGATGCTGATGGAACCGTTCATCAGCTCGGCAAGCCTTTTGCTTATCGCGAGGCCCAGACCTGTGCCGCCATAATTCTTCGTGATGCTGCTATCGGCCTGCTCAAACGCCTGAAAAAGTCTTGCCCTCTGCTCATCGCTGATTCCGATGCCTGTATCGGTTACCTTGAATTCCAATACGACGTCTTTATCCCTTCTTTCCTTTGCCGAAACCGTCAACCCTATCCTTCCGTTTTCCGGCGTAAATTTAACGGCATTGGACATAAGGTTCAAAATTATCTGCTTTAACCGCATAGCGTCTCCGTAAAGGTTTCTCGGGACGTTGTTTTCTATCTTTACCATCAAATCGTGCTGCTTTTCATCCACCTTGACGGCAATAACGTTAATGATCTCTTCAAGCGCGAATTCGAGATCAAACGGCTCATACAGCAGATCAAACTTGCCGGATTCGATCTTGGAAAGATCGAGTACGTCGTTGATTATCGCAAGCAGATGTTCGGAAGAGATTTCGACTTTATCGAGGCAATCCTTTATCTTGGAAAGATCGTTGGATACCTGCGCGATCTTCGTCATTCCGATTATCGCGTTCATCGGTGTGCGTATCTCATGGCTCATATTCGAAAGGAACTGACTTTTAGCACGGTTTGCGGCTTCAGCCTGATTCTTTGCTATAAGCATCTCCTTTTCCATCATTATCCTATCGGTTATGTCGAAGGTCAAACCTACTGTTCTTATGGATTTGCCATTTTTATCTTCAATAGTTTTACCATAGTTGTTTATATAACGGATAGAGCCATCCGGGAAGGTCAGCCTGATATCCCTTGCAATATTGGCGTCTTGCACATTAAGGTTTGTGATGCCCTGGAGGTAGGTTTCCGCTTGACCTTCATCCATAAGGCTATTAAACAGGGAATACAGATCCTTCACGGTCATATTTAATTCACTCTGTTTTGGAATCCTGTAAATGCCCGCAAGAATATCGTCATAATTTACTTTATCATTTTCATAATCTATTTCCCAAACTCCCGTACGGGACGCGTTCAGAGCTATTTCAAGGCGCTCTTTTACATCGCTGACTTCCTTTTGCAGCTTGTTTATCTCCGTTATATCCCTCATTACGCAACCGACGCCGTTGGTTTCTCCGGCTTCGTTCTTTATCGCAAACAAAGTTACTGCAACGGTCGATACGGTTCCGTCCTTTTTGATAAGGCTGCATTCCGTCTGCCACGTTCCGTCGGTCGCCGCGATAGTATATCCATGACGAATCAGTTTAGCCGTATCCTTATCGTGTATAAGCTCCGGTGTAAGGTCTAACCCTATCTCTTCTCTGTCCCATCCCGCCATTTTGTAGGCGCCGTCGTTTAAATACATTAAATTCAGATCCATATCAGAGGCGCTTATAAAATCACTGGAGAACCTTGTTATTGCGGATTGTATCTGTATATCTATCCTTATCCGCTTCTCCTCGGTGATATCCTTGGATACCGTACCAATACCTATGGCTTTGCCGTCATCGTCCCGTATAGCGAATATCTGCTGTAAAACATCTATACGAGAGCCGTCTTTGCGGATCATCTGCGTTTCGCCGCGCCATTCATAAGCCTCCTCCGCTGGAAGCGCCATAAGCTCTTTGGCCAAGGAATACACCATCTCCGAAGTCGGGTCGTCATGTACCGCGCCGGGATAGAGTTTGTCCTTATCCGTTTCTTCATCCAACCCCAGCATCTTAAACGCTCCGGGGTTCGCATAAATGTGCTTGATATTCTCATCAGTGGCAGCGACGAAATCATTAAACGATTTCAAAAGGGCGGCTTGCACCTGCGTTTGCTTTATCAGCATCTTCTGGCCGGTGATATCCATTATTATGGTCCCCAGGGCGATGCGTTTGCCCTCTCTATCTTTGATTGCAACTATGGTTTGCAGGCAATCCTTATGTATACCGTCCTTAGTGACTATGCCAACTTCTCCGCTCCATTCCTCGTGGTCGAGCATATAGGGCATAACGGTATTCTTCAGATACGCCGAGCTCCTTTCATCATGCAGCATCATCGGTTTATCCAGCTCTGAATATTCATATCCCGAAAGCTTCCGTGCTCCGTCGTTTATATAAAGCACACGCATATTGTTGTCACATACTGATACGAAATCCGGAAGGTTATCAAAAATAGCCGCTTGTATTGTAAGAAGCTCCTCGCCTTCCTTTTGTTTGGTAACATCTGAATATACTTCAAGCCGGGCATTGTTGTCCGTGCCCCAGTTGATATTGGATAGCTGGCAATTATACCATTTTTTTGCTTTTTCCGAATGTACAAGTTCCCCAGACGTCCCGCCATGCTCGGATTCACGCGTACCCCATATCTCGGAATAAGGCTTATGCAAATCTCCATCAAAACTATTTTGGGCAGTTTTGTTCGAATACAGAAGATTCCTACCGTCGCCGGAGAATATCCGTACTGCCACATTCATGGCATTCAGCGCGTCATATATGCGTTCCCTGTCCCGCTGAATCCTTCTTATCAAAGGTATGTTATATATGCATATTCCGATCAGAATAATTATCATCCCTGTTGCAAATATAACAAAAGGTACAGCGGAAAACGAAAAGAACAGCTTTTTAAAAGGTATTTGGTTGAATACCGAGAGTACCGCCCCATGACTTTCAAATTTATAGCACGTACCAAGCACAAGCATTCCGTTCCTGTCTCTGTTAAACGACGGCGTGCTCATCTCCCCCAGCTTAGTGTTCAAAACCATCTTACTGTTATCTTCAGAGAGTTTTATATCCGGGGTTTTTCTAATATCGAGCGATGTCACATATTGCGGAAATACCTGGTTGTTATAGGCGACCCTGGATAATACCGTTTGAGAATCTATCGGGCCCATCTTGGATTCGGAAGTATAAAGAGAGTTGACAACATCCGTAAGGGTTATGTCGATATCGCCCGTTTCTAAGAATGATTTGTCGATCATACCTTTTAACATCATGACTTCATTTTCAACAAGGTCTTTTTGATACTTTGAATAAGAATAGTAAGCGTTTATGAACATTGATGCAAGTACGGTTACCAGACCGATGCAAAAGAAAAGAATGATCATTTGCACACGCTTTTTATAAGATTTTTCTGCATACTGGCTCTGCCGCATATACGCCCTCTTCATCCGTCGATCAAGCGGCAGATAATAATAGACAGGTACAAGTCTGTTGCCGCCATAATTAGTTATATTACCATCTTATTGCTTCATTTTCAAGCAATAAGGCCTTTTACATAATTCCGTTTTTAGGGTACTACATTTGCAAATTTTAGTGGATTTATTTATTTTTTGTTGTATACTATGATATAAGTGTAATTATAAATTCAGGTGGTTGTGTTGAAGATGGTTGATAATTCCGGAATTATCGTTTCTTTGGGTTGCGTTGCGCACAAGCTGCATAGCGAACAAAACGGCGCGGTACTTTCATTTGGCGCGCTCGAAAATGTGCTCGGTATTGTTCTGGAAACGCTTGGCGCATATAGGATATCCTTGGCCCGGTATTCCTATTCACATGATATACAAATCGTACAGGTTTGCGGGGAAACGTGTACAAACCATTTGCCGCAAGAATTGTTCGAAAAGCTGGCTGCAAGGCTTAAGGAAAAATGCCCAAATCCTCTATACGGAAGCGAGCTTTCCTCTTTTCTATATTCAAACGAAAAGGAATATATCAAAAACAAAACTACGGCTTATATCCCGATCTCATCCGGTGAAACAATATATGCCGTTATTTTGCTTGAATCCGAAGCCGATTTTATGCAGAATAATGACCTAAAGGCGTTTTTATTGGCGGTTTGCGAAATGCTAACCACCGCAGAAAAAACCCATTTTTACGCTGATACCGTATGTCCTGACAAAAACATGGTTGCAATGCCGAAAGGTATACAGGATAAAAGAGAAGATATCCTGTCGCAGATGAGCCTAGAAATACGAACACCGATAAACGCCATAATCGGTCTGGCGCGGGTCGGAGCCGGGTCCGGCGATATAGAAAAAGCAAGAGAATGCCTCGAAACGATTGAATCGTCCTCCGTAGATCTCTTAAAGACGATAAATGATATCCTCGATATGACCGCTTTAGAGGCTAACAAAATGGTACTGGAGCACAGGCCGTTTGATTTAGAAAACATGCTGATGAAACTTGTCAATGTGATTTCCCATAAAACCGCGGACAAGAATCAAAAGCTGCATATACATATACATATCGGAACGCCGAATCTTTTCTTTGGCGACGAGGCGAGGCTTTCGCAGGTGGTCCAAAACATACTTTCAAACGCCATAAAGTTCACCAGCCACAACGGCAAGGTGCGTATAGATGTCAAAGAGGTATCAAGGGACGCGGAGTATTCCTGTTTGGAGTTCCGCATCAAGGATACGGGCATCGGCGTTCCAAAGGAACGTCACCCCCACCTAATCAAGCTCTTTGAAAAAGCGAACGGCGAAGGCGGCCGAAGGTTTGAGGGCAAAGGCCTCGGTCTGGCGATTTCCAGAAACATCATAGACCTAATGAATGGAGATATCCGCTTTGAAAGTACAGAAGGCAAAGGAACTGAGTTTGCCTTTACGATAAAACTGAAATATATCGAAGTGCCTACCCAGCACCGTTCAAAGTTCTCCGAGGATATTGTTTCCACGCTGAGGATCATAAACGTGGATGATACGCAGGAAACCTCTGATTATTTCGAGCAAATAATGGAAGGGTTCAGCATTAAGACGGATACCGTACCAAATATCTCCGCGTGTATCGCGGAGCTGGACAAGGCAATAAAATCCGGTAATCCCTATAACCTTATCTTCGTCGATTGGAATATGCTGAAAAGCAGCGGATTGAACACCGCCCGAAGCATATTTACAAAATATGGTTGCTGGATCATGGTATTGATACCAACCGCGCAGCGCAGCGAATCCTTGATCGATTCGCGTGAATTCGGCATTATAAAATATATAGACAAGCCTTTTTTCCCGTCAATGCTTTTCAACGCCCTACAGGAATTCATACATTTCCGTGAAGAGCCGGTCGGATCGGATCTATCCAGAAAGTATATCTTCTCCGGTCATACGGTTTTGCACGTTGAGGATTTTGAAATTAACAGGGACATTCTCGGAAGATCTTTGGAAGCCGCTAAAATAAACGTTGTCCCTGCAGAAAACGGTAAAATTGCCTATGAGCTATTTAAAGTGAACCCCGATATGTACGATCTTATCCTTATGGATATAAATATGCCGATTATGGACGGATATGAAGCAACCGAGCTAATACGCTCCTTGCCTTTTCCAAAGGCCAAAACCATACCGATACTCGCTGTTACGGCAAATGCCTTTGAAGAGGATGTCAATCGCAGTAAAGCAGTTGGCATGAACGGCCATCTGACCAAGCCGGTAGATTTGGATACCTTGTTTTCGCTCATGTCCAAGCTATTCTCTGAAAAGAGCTTAGGGAGCAATATCGGGGCGGAAAGTGAAATAATCTTAGAGAACGCAAACCGTGAATCCAACAAATATATTGGCTATGACGAAGCCCTCCGGCACGTGAATAACAGCCGCCGCGTATTAAAAACGCTTTTAACGAGTTTCAAGAACAATACCAAGCTGGATAAACTCGTGGATGCAGTCGCCGCGGATAATTTTTCTTCCGCCGCAAAAATAGCTAAGGAGATCATGCAGGTTGCAGAAAACCTGTATCTTTTTGCGCTTGTAGATAGTTTGGCGGTTTTAATTATGCAGTTTAACGATAATTATGTACTAGAAGAATCCATGATGGACTTGGAAAATGTATACTCTATTACCTCAAAACATATAGAGGAGCTTGTTAAATCGCTATAGTTTTGATATAATCTTTTGGATAATTGGTTTCTAGGGGGAACGAATTTTGTCGATGTCCAGCATCCTTATAGTTGACGATGTTGAAATCAACAGGCTGATACTTAGAGAGATACTTTCTGCCGATTATGATATTCTTGAGGCAGAGAGTGGTCTTGAAGCCATAGATCTATTATACAATATCGGAGATCTGCCACAGGCCGTTCTATTGGATATTATGATGCCCGGCATGGATGGTTTCGAAGTCCTTTCCATGATAAAATCCAACCCCCGCACGGATAAGATCCCGGTTCTGTTCATCACGGCTGCCGACGCCAGCACAAACGAATCCAAGGGCTTGAAGGAAGGCGCCGCCGACTATATCTCCAAACCGTTCAACCCCGATGTTGTCAAGGCCAGGGTCGAGAGCCAGATACAGCTTAAAAAATACCGTGACGGGCTTGAGATCATGCTAGAAAAGAAAACGGACGAGCTTATCACTACGCATGAACGCACTTTGGAAACGCTTGCAACTATAATCGAATACAGAAGTCTTGAAAGCGGTACGCATATCCGCCGCTCAAGCGAACTATCAAGGGTTTTGATCCATGCGCTTTTAAAGCATGATAATTTCAAAAAAGAACTAGTTAACATTCATTATAATTCAATAATAAAGGCGGTTGCCCTTCACGATATCGGTAAAATAGGCATTCCCGACAGCATTTTACTCAAGCCCGGCAAATTGACGGATGAAGAATTTGCCGTAATAAAAGAACATACGCTGATAGGCAGTAAAATAATCGAAACTATTGCAGAAAACGCCTTCGACGATGCAATGTATCTTACACATTGCCGCGAGATATGCAGATACCATCACGAGCGGTGGGATGGCAAAGGATACCCCGATAAGCTTTCGGGGCTGGACATACCCCTTTCCGCAAGGATACTGTCCATAGTTGATGTGTATGACGCGCTTGTAAACGAACGTTGCTACAAGCCCGCTATGTCGCACGAAGCCGCGATGGATATTATAAGAGAAGGCATCGGCACTCAGTTTGATCCCGACATCGGAGAGATAGTCCTCGGCATCAGCGATAAGTTCAAATCAATCGAAAAGACGATCAAGGATGAAGAACAGAACAATTAACGCTTTGGCGCGAACCCTGCAATAATCATGCAGGGTCTTTTTATGTCATTTCAGCAATGAGGTATATTAGTATGATTTGCTATTTCGGAGCTTAGCGTGCAGATATCCTCCGGCGCCAGATCGTGGATATTTGGCCTTCCCGCCGCCCGCGCAAACACTTCCAGCTCGTGCGCGCTGACCTTAAGAAAATTGTGCAGTCTCTTGGCGCTGTTGTCTATATGCAGCCTCTTTCTAAGGTCTTCATCCTGTGTGGCGACGCCAACCGGGCATTTGCCCGTATGGCATATCCTGTATTGCTGGCAAGCCGCAGCCATAAGCGCAGCCGAAGCAATGGCAATGGCGTCCGCGCCCATCGCCAAAGCCTTGACAAAATCTGCCGGTACCCTTAGCCCGCCTGTAATAACAAGGTCCATATCCGGACAATTCTCTAGAATGAACTTTTTTGTGCGGTAAAGGGCGTATATCGTCGGTACGGTCGAAGCATCCTTCAAGGTTTTGGGGCTTGCGCCAGTCGCTCCTCCCCTGCCGTCTACGGTAACGAAATCCGCTCCGGCAAAGGCGATGACCTCCATATCCTTCTCTATATGGCCTGCAGCTATCTTTATCCCTATCGGTCTGCCCCCGGATATTTCCCGAAGGTCGTCGACCAGACCCTTCATATCCTGTTTCGTCTTTATATGCTTAAACTTTGCGGGGCTCAGGATATCCTCCCCCATAGGCTTAAAACGTATCTTTGCAATTTCTTCTGTCACCTTTTGCCCCGGCAGGTGGCCGCCCATACCCGGCTTTGTTCCCTGCCCTATTTTTATCTCTATCGCGTCAGCGTTCTGCAGATTCTCTGTAGTTACGCTGTACAGGTTCGGTACATATTCGAATATATACCTATGCGCGTTTTCCATCTCCTCCGGCAATATTCCGCCTTCCCCGCTGCACATCGCCGTACCGCTTAAGGCACTGCCTTTCGCAAGCGCGATTTTTATCTCTTTTGACAGGGCGCCGAATGACATATGCGAAACATAAACCGGTAAAGCTATCTCCATTGGTTTTTTTGCCTTCTTGCCTATTACCGTGCGCAAGCTGACTGCTTCGTCTTCATCCATCGGAAGCGTATGCAATTGTGCCCCCAAAAAGAGAATGTCATCCCAGGATGTGCTTTTAAGCTTGGTTCCCATAGGCTCTATTATAGATTCACCGGAAACAGCCATCTGATGGATAGTATCCATATGCTTTTCATTATCGCTTCCATGCATAGCAAAATCCTTTGGATAAGCAAGCGGGTTTTCATACTGAACAACTTCGGCACTCTGGGACTTTCCTTCCAATTGCTTCCTGTAGACGTATTTGGGGCATTCGCATGTCGGGCAGGTATAATCCGGCTCCAACTCCTCCCAAAGGTAGTTTTGTTCACTCTCGTCAAACAGGTATCCGCACACGCAGCATCTATAAACTGCCATAGAAAAACCTCCGAATAATAATAAAAATCAAATACAGGGCAGTCTTTTGGTCAATAATTTGCTTCATCCATCGATTACGCAATAATCGGGACCTTCCCAAAGCCTCATTCCACAAAAACCAGAGTTTTGCCGTCGGGCGTTTCCATCCCCAGCTTGCCGATATCCACATACCCAAACCTGCTCAAATAATGCCTGGCCCTTGGTATATCGATGGTCCTTATCCCTTTGCCATTTTCAACTTTCAGAATAGCAGCATCCGGTGCCGAAGGGTCGAAGCCGAGCATCGACGTAAGCGAAGTCTTTATCTTGCTTGCCATTCCTTCATAATCCCTGGCCTCAATATCTTTTTTGCCGCAAAGCCAGCTTCCGCCCACGGCCAAAACAAAGCCTTCTTTTATGTACTGGCGAATATTGCCTGCATCAATGCCACCCGTCGGTACAAATTTTATATTCGCAAAAGGCGAAGACAGCGAACGCATAGCCATTATACCGCCGAAATTATCAGCGGGAAAGTACTTGACGGCCGTCAGCCCGAAGTCAATGGCCCGCATTATCTCGGTTGGCGTGACGCAGCCGGGTAAGACGGAAACATGCTTGTCTATGCATAGCCTCACAATTCCGTCAGAAAATCCGGGGCTGACTATGAATTCGGCCCCTTCATCTATACATTCCACGCATTTATCTTCGTTCAATACCGTACCTGCGCCAACAAGCATTCCGGGTACATGCTTCTTTATCCGTTTAATTGCCTCGATGCCTGCGGGCGTCCGCATAGTTATCTCCATAATGCCCAGCCCGCGTTCAAAAAACGTTTCCGCAACGGGCACGGCTACATCCGCATCATCGATCACAATAACAGGGACAATGCCAAAAAGGCCTATTTTATCCAATACATCCATAAAGCCCTCCAATGATACTTCGCCAATCCGGCTGATAACTTGATTTTTTCCTGATTTTGTGCTATTATATAACAAGTATAACATTTATATCTCTCCTTTTGAAGGTGTTTTGTTTGGAGCGTAAAAACAAGAATATATTGATAGCGATACTCATAATCTCCATCATCTTTGTTGGCGGTTTTAATATGCTGCCTTCGCTTGCAAGCTCCGGACCCGCATTAGCCGGCGAGGACGAGACTGGCATAGATATCGGCAGCGATGGCGGAGATTTGCCCCAGATCGATATCACACAGGGAGATGAGCAATTCGGACCAATTCAGCGTCCGGAAACGTCAGAAGACCCTGTTTTGGATCCAGAACTCACTCCAGATAATCCCAACAATTCATCCCGGCCCGCACCTACCCAGCGGCCTGCGTTTATCTCGATGACCGCGGAGATATCCGTCGGCGGCAAAGACTTCCGTCCAGTCGACGGAGGGGTATACCTGATCGAAGCGAATACCGACAGCCTTTTCTGGTCAGATATCGTTTTGCGCGTTACGGTAACGAACGAAACCGGCAATGCTATAGATGATGCCAAAGTAGATATTGGAGTGGGTAAACCGATACAACTGGAGGATGTAAACAGCGGCGGCAAAACCGTTGCTTTGGGCGCATTGGCGGACAAAGAAAGCAAAACCGTTACGATCGCTTCCCGGCCTAAGGCGGAGGAATTCAAAATTGCCAATTTCAACGATTATCTTCTTAGCCTCGCGGTCGGCCAAAAGCCTTCTACCGATGTACTGCGCGTTGAAGCGCACGCCGGCAGCTTTTCAGCCTCAAACCAGTGCAGGCTGGCACTGGATAGATAAAGGATAAACCAAAAGGCCTCGCGGCCTTTTTTCTTTGCCTTTTATCCGAAAAATCGAAGCGGAGGTACATTGACAGTACAACTTAAATTAATATACACTGGGCATAGATACAATCATTGGAGGCAACGATGGCAAGAAAGTTCAACGAATCGCTTTCCGGCTTGGTTTTTGGAATCTTAGCCAAGGGCATTTTAGCCTGTTCAAAATTGGACGAGCGCGTTTCTAAAGAGATAACGACCTGGGAGGAAGGCTTTACCGTAATGCTTTCCGCGTCAGCCGAAACAAGGACAATAATCGGCATCAGGGATGGAGCTTTGCGCGTTTTGGAAACGGACGACAACTCTACGGAAACGCTGGAAATAGCTTTCAAGAGCCCGGAAAAAGCAATAAAGGTATGTATAGGACACAGTGGTTTATCAGACGCTTATGCCCAGCATGCCTTCGTACTAAAGGGCGATATCTTCAAATGTATGTCGCTGGTACGCATCGTGAATATCGTCGAAAACTATCTGTTCCCTGCTTTTATAACCAGAAAGGTTTTGAAGCAGCGTCCCCCAAAGCTGGTTTCAAGCTTTAGGGTATATGGCAAAACACTTTTTGGATCATAATTTGACGGAGGTAAAAATGAGAATACCCGAATACTTTGAATTTATGAATTCTGTGAAGATACTGTCCGGCAAAAACGCGCTGGAAAATATACCGTTTGAGCTTAAAAATCTTGAAGCAAAACGCACTATGGTACTGACAAACCAGATGCTGCTGGATCTTGGTATAACGGAAAAAGCAATAGCGGGTATGAAGGCTGAAAATATGGATCCCTGCTGTATCTACGCTGATATACCAAACGATTCATCCGTAACAATAGTTAACGGCATTAAAAAACTCTATATAGAAAACGACTGCGACAGCCTGCTGGCAATAGGCGGAGGCTCGGTAATAGATACAGCGAAAGGAGTTCGCATGCTGCTCAGTCAAAACTGCGAAGATCTTTTGCAACTGCAAGGCTGTGAAGCCATAACAAAAGGCAGACACATACCGTTCATCGTCGTACCGACGACCGCGGGTACCGGCTCTGAAGCTACGTTGGTAGCCGTCATCGCCAATACCGAGAAGAACATCAAAATGGAGTTCATCTCATATAATCTGTTACCCGATTCCGTCATATTGGACGAGCGTATGACGCTTCCTATGCCGCCAAAACTCACCGCTTCAACCGGCCTCGATGCCCTTAGCCATGCGATAGAAGCCTATACATGCCTGCAAAGCAACCCTATAAGCAGTGCATTTGCCACAATAGCGGTCGAGCTCATATCAAATAATCTTATCAACGCGATAAACCGGGGCAACGATGCGCAGGCCCGCCTAGCAATGGCTAACGCGTCTTTGATGGCAGGCATAGCTTTTTCCAATAGTATGGTCGGCATTGTTCACGCTATCGGGCATGCTTGCGGCGGTGTGGCACATGTACCGCATGGCGACGCTATGACTATACTGCTGCCGCACTGTATGGAATATAATCTGGACTATTGCGGAGAGGACTACGGTAAGCTGCTCCTTTACTTTGCTGGAGAGGATAAGTATGTCTCAACCCCCAAAGCGGAGCGCGGAAAAGCATTTATTGCCTGCGTCGCTGATTTTATAAATGAAGCGAACAAACTAACCGGTATCCCAACAAAGCTATCCTCCTGCGGCGTGACGGAAGATCTGCTGGAGCAGATAGCCAAAACCGCTCTGAACGATGGAGCAATGATCGTCAACCCCCGGGAAGCGGGTTATGACGATGTCGTCGAAATCTTAAAGAAAGCGTTGTAACGTATGGTTATGGCTCTTGCGCGATAAAAAATATGAATAATTTTGTGTTTGCATTCTTATTAACGCTAATCGCTGGCCTTTCTACGGGAATTGGCAGCCTTATTTCTTTGGTCGCAAAAAAAACCAGTACGCGGTTCCTGTCCATTGCCCTCGGTTTTTCCGCAGGGGTCATGATTTATGTTTCTATGGTCGAGATACTGACGATCGCGCGGGATTCGTTGAAGTCCGCACTGGGTACAAAGCAAGGCGAATGGATAACGGTCCTTGCTTTCTTTGGCGGTATTCTTATAATCGCAATTATAGATAAGCTCGTGCCGTCAGGAAACAATCCCCATGAAAGCAAAAAAGTAGAAAGCATGCACGAGGATACGGCTTCAAAAAGCGGCAAACTTATGCGCATGGGCGTTATGACCGCTCTTGCAATCGCCATACACAATTTCCCGGAAGGGTTGGCGACTTTCACCTCCGCATTGAAGGAACCAAAGCTTGGCATAGCGATAATGATAGCGGTAGCGATACATAATATACCCGAAGGTATTGCGGTATCCGTCCCTGTATATTTCGCGACGGGCAATAAGAAGAAGGCTTTTTACCTATCGTTCCTGTCTGGTCTTTCGGAGCCTGCCGGTGCGTTGATAGGCTATTTGCTGCTCTACCGTTTCTTCAACGATGTAATGTTCGGAGTTCTTTTCGCGGCGGTTGCTGGAATAATGGTATTCATATCTTTGGATGAACTGCTGCCTACGGCAAGGGAATACGGAAAGCCCCATCTTGCGATATACGGGCTTGTCGCAGGCATGATGGTAATGGCTGCGAGTTTGATACTTTTTATGTAAATTACGAGGCGAAATGATAGGGCTGCTTGTTGCAGCCCTTTTATATGTCATCCTAATAGCCCGCTAAATAAGCGAGAATACCTCGTTATATCAAATAGTCATTGCTGCCCTGCGCTTCCAAAAGCTCCTTGCACAGGTCTTCATAACCTTCCCTGCCCATCAACGCGTAGGTTGCGTTTTTGCCCGCTTCTACGCCCGGCTGGTCGAAGGCGTCTATGCAAAGCAGCTCTCCCGCAATCGCAGTCTGCATCTCCAAAAGATAGACGAGCTGGCCAAAAAAGTACTCGTTCGCCCTAGGCAAATAGATCGTCATATTCGGTTTTCCTGCTTTAGTAACAGCGTATTCCGTCGCCTTTCGTTCGCTGTCGATCAATTCGCTCAAGCTGTGTCCGCACAAAAAATTGATATTCGCATATTCCTCAAAGCCTTTCGATATCTCGAATTCGGAGGAAAAAGTATCCAAGGCAAGAAACACCAAATTTTTATCGTCCGGCCCTTCGGTATAAAGCTGTACCTGCGAATGTTGGTCGGTGACCCCCAGCGCTTTGACCGGAGTTTGCCCTGTATGCACAACCTTGCCATCCAAATCATACTTTTTGCCAAGCGATTCCGCCCATAGCTGCGCAAACCAATCTGCCATGTACTTCAGAGTATCCGCGTACGGCATCATTACCGTTATGTTTTTGCCCTTGCACATGCATATATGCTGCAAAGCCGCGCACATGAAGGCGGGGTTTTTATAAACATCCGCAACGGAGCATATCTTATCCATATCCGCCGCGCCCTGCAGCATATTTTCGATATCCATACCGCAAACTGCTGCGGGTAAAAGGCCAACGGGGCAAAGCTGGCTGAACCTGCCGCCAACGCCTTCCGGTACTATAAACTTCTTGAACCCATATTGTTCCGCAAGCTTACAAAGGTTGCCCTTCTCGATATCCGTCGTCACAACGATGTTTTCCGCCCATTTTTCTCCAAGCCTTTCTTTTAAAAGACTGCTTATTATAAGAAATTGCGCCATGGTTTCACTAGTACTGCCAGATTTTGATACTATATTGAAACATGTTTTTTCTATTTCAATAACATCCAGCAAAGACGTCATTCTTGTTGGGTCCACATTGTCCTCAACATACAGCTTTGGACCCCTGCGCTTATCATCCGGCAGTTCGTTCCAGCGCAAATGGTTCAGCATCTGCTGCGCAGCTATCGGCCCCAATGCGGAGCCGCCGATGCCAAATACCACAAACGCTTTAAAATGCTGTCTAACATGCCCGGCAAAGGCCTTGATATCGGCGACGATTTCCTCTTGCGAATATGGCAGGTCACGCCATACCATCCCGCTTCGTTTGTTTTCAATGCGTTCAAATATCCGGGCCGCGCCTTTCTGTATATTATCCAATTCCTGTTTCTTCACGCCATGCTTGCCCACACATATTTCCATCATATTACGGTAATCCAAACGAATATTATCCATAGTTAATTTCCTTCTTTATCTTTAATATTTTTAATTAATTCCAATTACCTAGATAAAACACCGCCAACAAAGCATATACATTATCAAAAGACATTATTCGGAGGCTTTCATTTGCAAACAAAAACCACCGTCAATCATAAACTCATCCTTTTCTGTACAGCGGCATCTTTGATATGCCTGCTTATCATAATATTCTTCCTGCCGTCCATAAAAGTCCGCTCGGTATTTGGCTCCGCTCCAACCGAAACCGGAAAATTAATCGTCAGAGTGGAGGATGGAATGAGCGCCAAACCGCTGGCAGGCGCCAGGGTAGTTGTAGCGGAAACCGGAAAATCGTATATTACCGACGCAAACGGCAAAACCGAGACGATCACAGTGCCAATACTCCGCAATGAAAACATGTCTAAGGTGCTTCCGCAACCTTGGGGAGAGATAACTTTGATAGTGTATGCAGATGGATATCTTCCCTACGTACTGGTGCATGGAATGATTTTACCTGACCAAACACGCAACGGGCCGGATATCCTGATGTTTCGTAAAGAAAACGCTGAAAGCGGGCAACCTTTCACTATAGTAGAAGCCCCGAATAAGCTTTGGGTAAACGAGTTGATAAAAAAGTTTGAATAGTCTATTCGAATATTCTTTTCATTAACGAGAGTGATTCAAAAAGGCTTTCATCTGTATCAAAATTATCGGCATATACCTCAACGATCAAATTGCCGTCATAACCTATCGCATCCAGTTCATTTTTCAACCGATAAAAATCAAAATGCCCATCTCCGGGAAGGCATAGTCTTGTTCTATCCCGCTCCTCGATGTAATCGCAAATATGTATGTTCGCGAGCCTCCGTCCCATCTTTGAAAGGTAATCGAATGGCGAATGCCCGCTCATAACCGCCTGCTTCACATCCAAAGTAAAATAGACGTTATCGCTCTCGCAGTGCTTCAAAAGCCCCTGTTCAAAGCCCGGGTAATGGTAGATGCACCAATGTACGTTTTCCAGGGTAAAACGCAAACCATGCTGCTTTGCAGTCTCCGCAAGCCTGTCTATATGCGGCGCGATGTTTTCAAACTTCGTGCTGTAATCATTCGTCCTCTTCAAAAGCATAGGTCCGTGCAAAACATACATAGACGCTTCCAGCATATTTGCCCTGTCCATCAACGTTCTAAAGACATCGAAAGCGTCGCTTCTTTGCCTTTCGTTGCGCGAAAACAGCTGCGGTTCAAACTGAGTAGATACCGGATGTATCGACTGTACTCGAACACCGTACCTTAAAGAGATATCATGCAGATCCTCTACAAAGGACGGTTCATATTCGCTTGCCGAACATAAAAAAACTTCGCACAGATCCACACCCTGCCTGCCGATATCCTCCAATGCTGCTTCCGTGTGTTTTTTTGAATAATAGCAGGCCGTCGAGAGTCCAACTTTCATATCTTGCCATCCAATAACAAATTAGAATTCCCCAACTTTGCGCGCGCAAAGCATTACATATGCAGCGCTAGAAAGGCGGTTTACCGCCTGGATTATATCCTGTCTGTCGTTATCCATCCTTGCAAAGGAGGCGACAGCCCATCTTTCCATCTCCCGTATCTTTGTCCTAAGTATGTTTATCAGTGCGGATATCTCATCGATATCCGTCTCCCTGAAAGAAAAAGCGCATCCATAGAACCTGTCCGGAAAATGGGAGCGCTCGTGCAGCTCATCCGCGCTCATCCCCATCAAAGAGAAATCGTTCATCGGTTTTTGAAGAACATCTGCGCGCATAAGCTTTCCGCAGATATCCAGCAGTTCGCCCATACATTTTGCAACGTTTTCTTCGCCGCTTTTCCTTGCCACTGTGCCTATATACAGGATTATTGATTCAACGGTATCCAGACACCCGCGAAAATGTATGCTGGCATCATCCTTGCGTATCTCCTCTTTGCCCCTTAAAGATGTCATAAACTGTTTTTTCAATTGCCATCCCCCCCGATATACGCCTATAGCTGAACCTTAGATATATTATACATTGCAAGCAGGATATATACCAAAGCGATAAAAGCCACTGCAAATATAACTATTTTAACAATGGTAAAATACTTCTTTTTTTCTTTCATATTGTCCCTCATCCGCAACCCTGCTTCTGTAAATTTTATATAATTCATACTATCAAAAATTAAACTTTATCGTCAAGTCAATTAAAAAGCGATATACTCCTTTCTATACAAAAGAGCCTATGACATACCCATACTTTGGCGCCATCGGCTCTTCCTATATTCTTTTTAGTAATCCATCGGGAAACTATTCCTGCCGGAGGGCTTCGATCGGGTCAAGAGCGGCCGCCTTGCCCGCAGGATAAATGCCAAAAAACAAGCCTATACCGATCGCGAACAAGGAAGATATCAGCAGGGTTTTTGACGATATAATGAACGGGACTTGAACAATGGAAGAAAACCCAAACGAGGCGAGCATACCGAAAGTAATGCCAAACAGCCCTCCGATCACCGCGTACGCAAGGGATTCGATCATAAACTGCAAAAGTATTTGCCCTTCGGCTGCGCCCAGTGCTTTTCGGATACCAATCTCCTGAGTGCGCTCCTTTATGCCTACAAGCAGTATATTCATAATTCCTATACCGCCGACTAAGAGTGATATCGCCGCAATCGCAGCTATTACAAGCCGGAAAGTGCTCAGGATGTTGTCAGCGGTTTCCATCTCATTGGAAAGGTTGAACATCTTGAATCCGCCGGTGCCAAAATGACGCGTTTTCAATATATTCAAAGCTTCTTTGCCAATGCTGTCCATGCTCTCGTTATGGTTGTCCGCAGACACCGATATGGATATCTCGTCTATTGTGTCCATATTAAAAACCGCTTCCATTGTCTTAAGCGGTATATAACATTTTCCCGAAGCGCTCGATGCGAACAAAACGCCGCCTTTTTCTACACCTACGACCATAAACGGTCTGCCCTGCAGAATAACTTTTTGAGAAATGGGGTTTTCGCCTCCAAACAACTCTTTTGCTATTTCTTCGCCTAAAACTATCGTCTTTTTGCCGTTTTCAGTATCCTTTTCATTCAGGAATCTGCCCCTTCCCAGACGAATATCTTCGATCTCCAATAGCTTTTCGTCGGTTCCCATGATTTCGGCGTTTTGCTTCCTTCCGTCTGTGGTCATCAACGTGCCTTTCCGGTATGAAGCCATACTAACTGTATGCTCCTGCATCCTTTTTTCAACGGCTGCCGCGTCACTCTTCGTTATCAGGCTCTCCTGGCTCAATTTGTTATTGGCAGTATATAGCCATATCCGGTTAACGCCCAGCCTCTGCAATTCGCCGTCTATACGCACGCTGCCCCCGTCACCGAGCGATATTACCGCTATCATGGAAGCAATGCCTATAACAATACCAAGCATCGTTAAGACCGTCCGCATCATGTTTGCGCGCATCTGCTGGAAAGCCATTTTGATGTATTCGAATAGCGTCATTCAGTACCAGCCGCCTTTATCAATCCGCCATTATGCAGCGTAATGCACTTGTCTGCAAAGGCGGCTACCTCTTTGGAATGTGTTATTAATGCAATGGTCACGCCTTCTTTGTTGAGCTTCTTAAACAATTTCATAATCTCACAACCTGTACTTTCATCCAAATTGCCCGTAGGCTCATCCGCCAAAATAAGTTTTGGTTTATTTACCAGTGCGCGCGCTATGGCCACCCTTTGCTTTTGCCCGCCGGAAAGCCTGCTGGGGTTATGCAAATACCTGTCTGCAAGGCCTACCTTGTCAAGCATCTCCATTGCTATCGCGCGCCTAGCGTTCGCCGGTATTCCCCTGTATATCATCGGCAATTCCACGTTTTCTATGGCGTTGAGCTTGGGAAGCAGATAAAAGGATTGAAAAACAAACCCTATTATATTATTGCGCACCTTCGAAAGTTTGTTGGAGCTTAGGCCGGAAACGTTCTTGCCCTCCAAAAAGTAATCCCCTGCATAATCCTTATCCAGGCATCCAAGTATACTCATCAGTGTAGTTTTGCCGCTGCCCGAAGGCCCCATTATAGCCATAAAATCACCGTCGTATATACGCAAATTAATGCCGCTAAGCGCGCTCACGCTGCCTTCACCATTCTCGTATATCTTCGTAACGCTTTCGATCCTAATCAATTGCCACCACCTCCATACCATCCCGCAATTCCTTAGGCGGCGCTATTACGACCTCGTCGCCAAGCGCCAATCCTTCCGTTATCTCCGCGAAGAAATCGTCCCTCAGACCGGTTTTGACTTTTCGCTTGTGTACTTTTCCACCCTGTAAAATAAAAACCTCATCATCGCTTGTAAATGCGTCCAGGGATAAAACGGGAACACTCTTTGTTTCGTTCGTTATCAAAGCAACATCCACGCTTTGGCCGGGCACTGCCGTAAAATGAGCGGGCATCTCGATATTTACCCTGCCCGCGTTGATCATGCCCTGCTCGCTAGCAAACGGCTCTATCATGCTGTTTATTTCGTTTATTTGCCCGGTGGTATATAGTCCCGGATCGGAGGGATGGGTCACCTGTGCCTTTTGCCCTATCGAAATCTTGCCCATTTCCCGCTCAAATACATAGGCATCTATACTTACATGCTTATCGTCGCCGATTACCATCGCTCCCGCACCCGCCACGATACCATCCCCTGCCTTTATTCCGCAGGACAACACCTTTCCCGCTATCCTGCTTTTAACTTTCAAATCTTCCTTTTTCTTTTCCAAGGTATTAAGCTTTTTTTGCGCCGTTGATAACTCAATAGTATCAGCATCCATACCGGAAGCCGCAACGGATACATCAGCCGCGGTAAAAGAATTGACAGGCAGAGTATTCTCCAATGCGTCCGGATTAAGCCTTAATTGTGAGACCAAATTGTTAAAATCCTCGTAATCATAGCCGCTGTTTTGGGCAAGAGCCAATGCAGCTTTTGTCTTCTTGTCGATCATCGAAAGACTACCTGTGGAGCCGGAAAACACCTCCGATGTACCCGCTCTGTCTTTCACCGCCATATATTCACCCAGCGCCTCTTCGATTTGTATATCCAGATCGGTACTCCGCAATGAGAACAAAACATCCCCTTTACGTACCGTTTGTCCGTTTTTTACATAGACTTCGTCTACGATGCCGGCGGAAGGCGCGGCGGCGGCGTATTCGCCTGAGGATACCACCGTGCCCATCGCGTCTACGGCAACAACTATATCGCCTTTTTCAATAACAGCCGTCTCAACTTCCAAAGCCACCGGCCTTTTGGCGATGACTAGATACGCCGAAAGCAATATCGCAAAAGCCCCAATAATGATAAACGCCTTTTTCACAATCGTCCCCCCTATTAATTGTAAGGAAAATCTTATGCCAATATTATTCTGCCTTTTGAAAGGCAAGTTATTCCGTTATGGCTATAAAAAAAATCATAACCCAGGACAAAAAACGCTTGCATTAATATTCATATATATTGTATAATAATGAAATATTATTTATGGAGTTGTTTATTATGATAAAAGCTGGGGTTTTGGGGGCTACAGGATACGCGGGAGCCGAATTGGTGAGGCTTTTGCTATCACACCCAAACGTTGAATTGGATTGTCTGGCATCCCACAGCCATGGAGGAAAGCGGATGCAGGACCTGTACCCGAGCTTTTTGGGCTGCGGAGATCTGGTTTTAGAGGATATAAATATCAAGGATATCGCCGGCAGATGTGACGTCGTTTTCACGTCTCTGCCGCACGGAGCCTCCGCCGACACTGTCGCGGAGCTTTACAGGAGCGGCGTAAAGGTCATCGACCTCAGCGCCGATTTTCGCTATAACGATAAGGAAGTATACGCTCAATGGTATGGTTTGCCGCACGCGTATCCGGAGCTTTTAGCCAAATCGGTTTATGGTTTGCCGGAATTATACAGGGATAAGATAAAAAAAGCCGAGCTAATAGGTAACCCTGGCTGCTATACAACATGCTCTATTCTTGCGCTTGCCCCGATCCTAAAAGCGGGTCTTATTGAAAACAAGAATATCATTATAGATGCGAAGTCTGGCGTCAGCGGCGCGGGAAAAGGACTGCGGGACGATTTGATGTTCTGTGAATCGCATGAAAACACAAAGGCTTACGGAATTGCCAAACACAGGCATACTTCCGAGATAGAGCAGGAATTGAGCCTTGCGGCTGGTGAAAATATAACCTTGAGCTTTACCCCGCACCTGCTTCCTGTAAAACGGGGCATACTCTCCACGATATACGCGAACCTGAAGCCTGAGGCTTGTGTCGAGGACATCCGGGCGGCGTATGAAGCGTATAAGACCGAAAGTTTCGTCGGCGTATACGAGGAAGGCCTTCCGGAACTGAAGCACGTAGTTGGCTCCAACCGCTGCGCAATAGGATTTGTGATAGATGAAAGACTGCACAGGCTAGTCGTAGTATCCGCGCTGGATAACCTAATCAAGGGCGCCGGAGGACAGGCGGTGCAGAATATGAACCTTATGTTTGGATTGGACGAAGCAACGGGGCTGGATAAAGCGGCCTGGTATCTATAGGAGGATAAACTTATGGCAAACAACGGACACAACACATTGATTGAAAAAGCAAATATTCTTATTGAAGCCCTGCCCTATATACAAAGGTTAAGCGGCAAAACAGTCATCATTAAGTACGGCGGAAACGCTATGCTAAACGATTTGCTTACAGAAAAGATACTGCAGGACGTAACTTTGCTGAAATACGTTGGAGTAAACCCGATACTCATTCATGGCGGCGGCCCAGAGATAAACTCGCTTATGGATAAACTCGATATTAAATCCGGCTTCCACAACGGTCTGCGCATAACGGATGAGCAGACGATAGAAGTTGTGCAGATGGTTTTGACGGGAAAGATCAATAAGGCCATCGTCGCAAAACTAAACACGCTTGGAGGAAAAGCTATCGGGCTGTGCGGCATAGACGCGAATTTAATTTTATGTGATAAAAAGGCACCGGTAGATGGCGTAGATCTTGGATATGTAGGCGAGATCAAGTCTATAAATACAAAGCTTCTCTCCTATCTCGTGCAGGATGAATATATACCGGTGATCGCCCCGATAGGAGTCGGCGACGACGGCCAAAGTTACAATATCAACGCGGATACGGTTGCCGGGGAGATAGCCGCATCGCTCAGCGCGGAGAAGCTGATTTTCCTAACGGATATCGATGGTATAAGGACGGAACCAAAAAACCCAGAAACGCTCATGCATACGATAACCGTCGGAGAGATACACGATTATATCTCCTCCGGCATTATAGACGGCGGAATGATACCGAAGGTGCAGGGGTGCATCAAGGGCATCGAGCAGGGCGTCAACAGGACACATATTTTAGACGGCACGATAGAGCATCCGATTTTGCTGGAGATATTTACGGATAAAGGTATCGGCACTATGGTCACGAAATAACGGAGGCGTTTATGGATATCAAAAAGATCATTGAACTGGATGAAAAATACTATTTTGGAACCTTTGGCAAACGTACGCCTTTGATGTTCACCCACGGTAATGGCTGTAAGCTATATGATTCCGAAGGCCGTGAATATACGGATTTTTTCGCAGGCATCGCCACAAACTGCCTTGGCTACGCCCATGAAGGTTTGACCAAGGCTGTCAAGGAGCAAGCCGGCGCTATCATGCACTGCTCCAATATTTATTACATCGAAGCGCAGTCCCTGCTTGCAGAAAAGCTTTGCAGTCTGACGGAGTGCAACAGGGTCTTTTTCTGTAACAGCGGCGCGGAAGCAAACGAAGGCGCGATAAAGCTCGCACGTAAATATTTCTATGGAAAGGGCGATAAGCGATACGAGATATTGACCGCGCAAAACAGTTTTCACGGTAGGACTATGGCAACACTCGCGGCAACGGGGCAGGAAAAATACCACAAGCCTTATGATCCGCTGACCCCGTCGTTTAAGCACTTTGTATATAACGATATCGATTCAGTCAAATCATTGATATCGGATAAGACCTGTGCTATCATGGCTGAAACGGTCCTTGGTGAGGGTGGCGTCATACCCGGAGATATTGATTTTCTCAATGGCCTGCAAAAGCTCTGCGAAGAACATGGATTGCTCTTTATACTGGATGAGATCCAGACAGGCGTATGCCGCACAGGCAGTTTTTTCAGCTTCCAAAGCCTTGGCTTCACACCTGATATATGCACGCTGGCGAAGGCGCTCGGCGGCGGTATTCCCATTGCGGCTATACTCGCAAAGGATCATGTGGCGAAAGCTTTCATTCAGGGCGATCACGGAAGTACCTTCGGAGGCAACCCCCTCGCGTGCGCATCTGCACTGTATACCTGCTCCTATCTGCTGGATAATGGCTTTGAAGGCAGAGTAAAAGAACTGGGCAAGTATCTGCTCCAAAAGTTGAAAGAAGCAGTTGAAGGCAGCGAAAATATAGTTGAGATACGCGGCCGCGGTCTGCTTGTGGGTATAGAATTAAAGGACGGCTTCCCCGCCGCGGACATGGTCCGAAAAGCAAGGGAAAAAGGCTATATAATCGGTACCGCAGGTGTGAACACATTGCGGCTCGCGCCGCCGTTGATCGTAGAAAAAGATGATATCGACGGGCTTTGCTTATGCCTAAAAGAAATTCTTATGTAATGTGGAGGAAATATGAAAATAGATTTTGGTCAAAAACATTTGCTTACCTTGCAGGATTATTCAAAGAAGGATATCCTGACCGTTTTATCAGTAGCTTTGAAGTTAAAGGAGCAGACAAAAAAAGGTATCCCTCATAAACTATTGGCTGGAAAGACACTTGGCATGATCTTTGCGAAATCCTCTACGCGAACAAGGGTAAGCTTCGAAGTCGGCATCTACCAGCTTGGCGGTATGGGGCTTTTCCTGAATACAAATGACATCCAGTTAGGCCGCGGCGAAACCATAGAGGATACCGCAAAGGTGCTTTCACGTATGGTGGACGGTATAATGATTCGGACGTTTGCCCAAAAGGATATAGATGACCTCGCAAAATATGGTTCTATACCAATAATCAATGGACTTTCAGATCTCCTTCACCCATGCCAAGCCCTTGCGGATATTATGACGATTATCGAGTATAAATGCCTTGGCGGAGTGATAACTGCGGATAGCCTCGATAAGATCGATTTTTCCAAGCTAAAGCTTGCATATGCCGGTGACGGCAACAACGTAGCCCATTCCCTGGCGACGATCTGTTCTAAGCTCGGCATCAATTTTTCTCTGGCTCACCCTCTTGGTTACGAGCCGGTTGATTTCGTAATCGAAAATTGCAAAAAGAACGCCTCGGCTTCCGGAAGTATATTGACGGTAACAAATGATCTTCCCGAAGCCATAGAGGACGCCGATGCCGCCTATACGGATGTTTGGTCAAGTATGGGGCAAAACGCCCCGGATAAAGAGAAGCGCGACCTTTTCCTCCCCTATCAAATTAACGCCGACAGCTTTTCCCATGCCAAATCTGATGCGATATTCCTGCACTGCCTGCCTGCGCACAGGGACGAGGAAGTTACCGCTGAAGTTATCGACGGCAAAAACTCCGCGATATTCGATGAAGCCGAAAACCGCCTGCATGCTCAAAAAGCAGTCATGGCGCTTTTAATGGGCAACAATCTGGAGCTGGAGGCTATGATATGAGCCGAAAGATCGTCGTAAGAAAAGCTACCAGTGACGATATCCTTAATATTGCTTCGATCACGGGCGAAGCATTTAGAAAATATGCTAAGGATCTGGGGCAGCCGGAAAACGTCAAAGCTTTGAATGAAAAGGAAAGCGATATCCTTTCCGATATCCGAAACAAAAACGTTTTCGTAGGTACATTAGACGGTGAGATGGTCGGCTCTATACGTTTTGAGATTATAGGTCAATGCGCTTATATAAGCAGGTTTGCCGTTACGCTTATCGCCCAGGGCTGCGGTATGGGCCGCGCGCTGATAAACGCCGTCAAGCAGGAATGCCGTGCGTTAGGGCTGAAGGCAATTCTTTTGCATACTTCCTCCCGTATGGCCAGTCTGGTACGGTTTTATTACGGGCAAGGTTTTTTTGTATACAGTACCGCAATGGACAGGGGTTACGTTAGAGCGCTGCTGGTTTTTGATATCGAAGATAATGATTTGGATATGGAGGCTATCGCCGGCGATAGATAGAATTATAGCCCCTGCTTTCTTTTTCCATGAAAGGATAGATGAAAAGAAAAGCGATTATTATAAAGGCTCTAATCTTAGTGTAACACTGTATTAGAGCCTTTTTATATATTCGTCTTTGTTACTTTTCTTTCAAAGAAAGGCAATACGCCAATCGTTCCTTCTTCTATACTCGTTTACTTCTTTATGCCTATATCCTTGCGGTAGAAAATGCCGTCAAATTTGACCTTCTCGATCTCAGCATAGGCTTTTTTCCTTGCCTCTTCTATATTGCTTCCCACTGCGCTCACGCCCAGCACCCTGCCTCCGGCGGTAACGATACCGCTACCTTTTTTTGCTGTACCCGCATGGAAAACAAACGCGTCCTTAACGGCATCCAATCCTTTTATAGTTTTACCCGTCTCATATTTACCCGGATAACCGTCCGAAGCGGCTATAACGCAAACAGCGGAATCCTCGCTCCATTCTATTTCGATCTCATCCAGCCTTTCATCGATAACCGCGTCGAAAATGTCGACGATATCCGTCTTAAGCAACGGTAGGATGACCTGCGTTTCAGGATCTCCAAACCTTGCGTTATATTCCAAAACCCTTGGACCCTTTTCTGTGAGCATAAGACCAAAATATAAAACGCCTTTGAATGTTCTTCCTTCGCTGTCCATGGCACGTATCGTCGGCTCAACAATCTTCTTTATGCAGAATTCTTCTATCTTCTTCGTAAACAACGGGCTTGGTGCAAAGGTGCCCATCCCTCCGGTGTTCAAGCCTTTATCTCCGTCTAAAGCCCTCTTGTGGTCCTGGGAGCTCACCATAAGTTTATAGTTTTTTCCATCCACAAATGCCAAAAGCGATAATTCTGGCCCTTCCATAAAGTCTTCAACTACAACGGTCGTTCCCGCATCGCCAAAAACCTTATCTATCATCATCGAATATAGGGCTTGCTTTCCCTGCTCGTAGGAATCGCATATTATAACACCCT
>JAVBOF010000027.1:0-5249 GCA_031550915.1 Eubacteriales bacterium
AGGGTGTACTATCATATCTTCCGGTTATCATTCAGCCGGCTTCATTTCCTGTACAGACTTTTTAGTCAGTATCAAGAACTGCTTTTCGAACTGCGAGGTGTACGGAACAAAAGAAACCGGCGCGTTTCTAGGCTATACCACAAACAATGGCTCGGGTGGCGCACCCGTCATTGAAAACTGTTTTGCACTTGGCCGCGTAGAGGGCGTTGAAAATATTGGCGGCTTCTGCCCTGTTATTCAAGGTACAGGAAACGGTATAACCGTGCGTAACTGTTATTCCAGCGCTATAGTTGGCATGAGAAACGGTGGGACGTCGATCGGCTCGTTTGTGGGAAACGCTTCCGGCAAGGTGGCCTTTAATAGCTGCTATGCTGTTGGTGAAGTAGGCGGTCTTGAGAGCAATACCAATATCGGCGGATTTATCGGCGTAAACGATGGTGCCACTTTCCAGAATTGTTATTACGACAAGCAGACGACGGCAATGAGGGAGGTTGCCATCGGGTTGGGTGATGCGACAGGGATCACAGGATTGTTGACGAACAGTAAAAAAGGCGGAGACGGCAATAAAATGACCGGATCGGTTTTGCCCGGTTTTGATCAGGCAGTATGGAAATTTGAAGATCAATTATATCCTCAGCTGCATATTTTTGCGGATGCCGGCAACGCTGTGTTCGCGGACAATACGATGAACGCTTTGCTAAACCGTTCTAGTGGAGCGGCCTATTCCGCCGCCAGCGTTGCCACGCCGCTTTTGGCGCCATGGGAAAATGTTCCTGTAGATACGGCTTATGATACTGTAAGGGATATTACTTTGGATTTTCCTCTATCACATAATTCCGACCATGTGATACGTTGGTCCAATGAAGGAAACAAGGGAATCGTGGAGCCTTCAAAACCAATCCTGACACTTTATGACGACGGTTTTAAGGAACAAGTCAATACCGTCGGTATTGAGTGGGTGTACGCTACTCATACGGCAACTATCTCTGGTGTTTCTGTTACGGCGGTCCGGCCTCTGCGGGTGATTCCTACCCGTTCTCTGTATGCCGGTCCAGATGAGACCAGAAATACTGGCGAAACATATAATAACTGGCAAGATGTCATCCTTATCGATTCGACCGCACTCGGGCTAAGCAGGCACATACAGCAAGTAGAATCGATAGTTCCTAAAACCGGAGAGGACGCTAGGGTGCTTGTGGAGAATGGTCAGGCCCCGTCATATACAACAAATTCCCCGTGGATCGAAGACCAGCGTCAAGTGGTTTATGATTATTTTGCATCCGCGGATGTAAAGAATATTTTCAATGCGAATAAAAGCATACCGCTTACTTACGGAGGAAAAACCTTCAATATAAATTATTCGTGGTTATTGACGGACGGACGGTTCCTTACGGATGATAAATTATTGACGGTTAATGCTGATACTACGGAGCCGGTGGAGTCAACTGAGCCACAGGATACGGACGAACCAAAGAATACGGACGAACCAAAGAATACGGACGAGCCAAAGAATACGGAAAAACCCACCGATCCGGTGCCTACGGATAAGCCTCTAGGGCCTGTTGATCCTACAGAGCCGAATAATGTTCCCAAAACAGGAGATTCATCTACCGGAATTATGTATGCCGCGATATTAACGCTATTGTTTTCAATACTCGGAATATTCTGCATAATTTTGGCTAAGAGAAGAGCTCGGAAATAAACGCACTGCAGAAAGCTTCCGGCTTGGCCATACGTATTATAAATATAAAACTGTGAAAACGTTATAGCTTTAGAGCAAATCACGGTGCGGACTTCATGTCAGGCATATAAAACAAAGCTTCATCTTTTGATGGGGCTTTGTTTTTATCCATGCTATCCTCTTAGTTTTGCAACAGAAAAGGCTACCAGAAACGATAGCCTTTTCGCGAGAGGAAGGTACACATAAGGAGAATAATCATGTTGTATTATAATTTAACGTTTGCAGGTCCATGTTACGCATATGGGTAATTCTCTGATGCAAGGGTTTTTTGGTAAATATTCCATTCATTTTCCGATATTAATCCCTGCTTTTTATAATGCTTTCGCGCCTCTGTCAGGATATTCTCTATATCAGCTTCTTGCGAAGGCGTAAGCGGAGTGGGTCTATGGTTTTTCAGGATATCCTCCATTCGTTCGACCCCGTGGTCTATGATGCTCTTCTTGCCTTCATTAAGCCATTTCTCTATTGGCAGCATGTCTGCGGCCAACGGGGTAAAGCTTTCGTTCCTGAACCATTCAAGCGTGTGTTCCTCCGCAAGGTAAGAATTCGGCGAAAAGCCGATCTCGTTTATCAGACTGAACGCGAGGGTCTCCTCGTTTACATCTATCCCCTTCATAAACCGCTTGACCATACCCAATATATCGTTATCGATTATCGCCTTCACCGGATGCCCTGTCAGCTCCGCCGAAAGCCCTCCGGCATATGCAATGACCGAAGCGCCCGATAAAGCGAGCGAAAAAAGGCCCATCGTTGTTTCATAGGCTGCCTGATAATCGATCATTTTAGAGTTAGACCATCCGGGTGAATTGCTTGCACATGGTATCCCGTACCGCCTCCAAACCTGGCTGAAGGCCGATTCGGCTAAAAATGTGCATGCATTTGAAAATACCGGGGTACATGTGCGCATGTTCATCAACATGAACATACCGCCCGCAATTGTCCTTGTA
This sequence comes from Eubacteriales bacterium, assembly GCA_031550915.1. Classification (GTDB taxonomy): domain Bacteria; phylum Bacillota; class Clostridia; order Christensenellales; family MGBC116941; genus JAVBOF01. The sequence continues at coordinate 2,689 of JAVBOF010000027.1, forward strand.
CCGGGCTTAACGAGCTGTGCTACGGCGTTGGATGCAAGTATGTCCGCATTATTCAGCGCAATGCTGCCGGCGAGCGTCACGGGCGATGTCGCGCCAAGTGAGGGGCCGCTGGTTATTGAAAAAACCATATCGTTTTCGGCCAGATATTTTATCAGTTCGCATGTGGACCGGTTTAAGAGTAATGGCGAAGTTGGATTGGTATTTTGCCAGAGATCAACTCCCAAAGCCTTTACCAACATATTGTTAAATACATTGTTATCCAATTCAGATCCTTCCCAAACCGCCTTCGTAGAGCTGCGCAGCTTGGCAGCAAGGCCTTCGACCAGCCGCATACACTCCGGTACGCCTTCAAATCCACCCCAGGGAAAGCTGCCGATAAAATCCACATATTCAAGCGCGTCAACGACGCGCATATAGTCGTAATATTCTTTGCGTGTCGGTTTTTTGGGTTCCCATGTTTTCAGATCGACAGAGTTCAACCCGGGAGAGGTAGCCGACACAAAAGCTCCCCCGCTCTTTATTATGCAATCGTTTTCTTCCTGCCTTGACTTTAAAACGAACTCTCCGGGCGTTTTCAAAATTGTATCCATTACGAGCTTTTCAGGAAACTTTGCCGTCTGTGCTTTTAAGTCTACCGTTGCGCCGTTTTCCGCAAGCAATTCGAGGGTGGCAATGTCCTGGATCTTCATACCGGTATCTTTAAGGATACGCAAAGTACAATCCTGTATTTGCATGGCTTTTTCATCGGATAATACGTCAAGATATGAGAAGCCGCAACCGCCTTCCTTTGCCATTAGCCACAATCCTTTCATATTTGGATTCTTGAGACACCGTTACTTTTTCTTTAGCGCCCCTCTGCGCAATACATCAATGAATACTGCTATAATAAGCACGCTGCCGTTTATTATCATTTGATAAAAGGACGGGATGCTTAACAGCGTCATGCCATTTTGTATGGTTGAAAGTATCAAAATGCCTATTATCGTCCCCGAAACTTTGCCGCGTCCTCCCGTCAAACTTATGCCGCCCAGTATTACCGCGGCAAGTACACCCATCTCTTGCCCGACGCCCGTTGATGCTACAGCCGCACCGACCTGCGAGCTTGTTATCAATCCAGCAAGTGCCGCGCAGACACTACTTATTATCATCGCAAAGAATTTGATCGAGGGCACGTTTATTCCCGAAAGAAAACTTGCGCTTTCGTTTCCTCCCACTGCAAAAACCTTCCGCCCGAAACTAGTACATTTCAATATATAAAATATAAGTGCAAATACAAGTATTAGTATAATTATCGAAACCGGTATCGTATTGAATATATACCCTTTGCCTATCATGCCATAGCTGTCGTTTGTTATCATAACGGTTTTTCCCTCCGTCATAAGGTAAGCAAACCCGCGGAATATCTGCATTGTACCCATTGTGGCGATGATCCCCGATATCTTCAACCACGCTATGAGCACGCCGTTTATAACACCGCAGATGACCCCGACTGCAACGGCGGCGATACATGCGGCAAAAACACCTGCTCCCGCCTGCAGCAATAGGGCGGAAACCATACTGGCCAGTGTCAATACCGCATATTGCGAAAGATCGATGTTTGCGAGCAGCATCGCAACCATTACGCCCGCGCCCATTACCCCGACTATAGAGGTATATATCCCTATGTTCAGGAAGTTCTTTAAGGAAAGGAAGAATGGCGAAAGAAGTGAAAAGGCCAGGCAAATCAAGACATATACAATTATTAGGCTTAATGTATTGCTTGAAGATGTAAGCTTGTTTTTACTGTCTCTGGCCTTCCGGTTAATATTCAACATGGCAGCTCTCCTCTTACAGCATAGTGCATGATTTTTTGCTGGTCGAATTCCGGTCTTGTGCATTCGCCTACTATAGCACCGTCCTTAACGACCAGTATCCTGTCGGAGATGCCCATTATCTCCGGCGTTTCTGATGAAATTATTATGATCGCCATCCCACCCTTGCAAAGGTTTTCGATCAGCTTGTATATCTCCACTTTTGCGCCGATATCGATACCCCTTGTCGGCTCGTTGAAGATTATCACCTTTGGCTTGTTTACCAGCCATTTCCCCATAACAACCTTTTGCTGGTTACCGCCGGAAAGTGTTTCTATCTGAGTATTTATCGAGGGTGTTTTTATCCGCAGCTTTTGCACCCATTCACTTACTATTTCTTTTTCGGCCCTGCTGCGTATATGCAGGAAAGACATCAGTTTATCTATATAAATCAATATGAGGTTGTTCTTTACCGTTTCTGTCATTACAAGGCCGTCGCTTTTCCGTTCACGTGGAATATAGGCTATTCCAGCTTTTATCGCACGGCCCGGACTGTTGTTTGCAATTTCTTTGCCTGAGACCTTAACTTTGCCTCCAAGCGTTTTGCGTTTTCCAAATATACTTTCAACGATCTCTGTCCTGCCGGCACCCATTAGCCCGAACAAGCCTACGACTTCACCCGCATGCACCTTGATGGATACGTTGTTTACCTTTTCGCCGCACAAACCTTCGATCTCAAGGATAGCTTCTCCCCTCTCTATTTCTTCCTTC
>JAVBOF010000007.1:0-5443 GCA_031550915.1 Eubacteriales bacterium
GTATTTTAGAAAAAGACTATAAGTTCTATGGCGCAATCAATAGTAAAACCGCCTTAGAGATACTTTACCGCACCGATATCGACCTTATCCTTCTTGATATTGAAATGCCTGAGCTTGACGGCTTCGGTATGATGACGGTAATACGCAGGATGGTCGATTACAAAGAGACTCCGATACTTTTTGTTACAAGTAATACAAGCCCGCAATATATAATGCAGGCCATGAAAAGCGGCGCAAGCGATTATATCCGCAAGCCGATCGAACCGGACGTTTTGTTAGAAAAGGTTGCCAAACATATCTAACGGTCTTTGTGTGTTTCCATATCAAGATGATAATTACAAATTTTATTTTTTTGTGGTTTTTTGCTTATTAATTTTGTATAATTTATAACATATAATACTTGGAAAGGTGGTTTTGTAAATGAACATCAGACAGGTTCAGCCCCACAAATCCTCTATTGGGGATATGAATGCCAATATCATGGCATTTCTCGTCTATATTATCGCAATTGTTATTAGTTTCATACCGGTCGTTACCTATGTCAGCTGGCTTGTGCCGCTGATAATCTTTCTTATCGAAAAAAAGAGCTCGTTCGTCAAGTTCCACGCCATGCAAAGCCTATTGCTTTACGCAGTAGCGACTGTAATTTCCATTATATTCGCTATCATCACGGCCATCATCACCGCGGGAGCTCTGGCAGCGGCGGCTTCGGGCAATTTTACCGGCGCCTTCGGCGGTGCTGTGGCAATCGGCATAATCGCTTTGATCATTGGTATAATATTTGCGGTCCTCGGCATCCTCAGTATGATCTTTGCGTTCCAGTACAAGCAGTTTAAGATCCCGGTAATTGGCAATATCGCCGAAAACGCCGCCAACAAACCAATGTAACACAGGGTTTGCGCTTTCGATGTACAGCCGGACAGGAGCTTTGATTTTGTCTCTGTAGGAGGATAAAGATGGCAGGATATAAATTGCCATGTATGGCGTGCGGCGGTTTTATTGACAGCGCCAGCAATGTATGCCCGATGTGCGGAAAGAATGATCCGTTTGTGGATCGCTGTCCAAATTGTATGCACGAAATACAAAAAGCTTGGCAAAAATGCCCCGATTGCGGAAGGGATCTGTACATAGCCTGTCCATTTTGCAGTTCAAAGACCTTTGTCTATGATAAATGTGAAGTTTGTGGCAAAAAGATGCAGATACAGTGTCAAAATAAACGCTGTATGGCATTACAGTTTTTCCAAAACCCCAATTGTACGAAATGCGGAAAAAAGCTCAAGAACAGAGAATTTGTCGGTTAGAGCAGCATAGGAGGGAGAAATTATGCAGGCATTCACAAGAAACTACGAGGACAATAGCACGGAAGCCGGTTATCAGTTTACATTTTATTGTGATCTTTGCCGCGATGGGTTCAGATCTTCGTTTATCGAATCATCTACGCATAAAAAAGGCACGCTTCTAAGAGGCGTTACCCGTGGAGCCGGCGCCCTCGGTTCACTTTTGGGAGGCAATATGAGCCATATCGGACACGGTCTCGAAAGAGGCGGGGATGTACTTTCCGAAAGGTTTACCGGTATGTCTCCGGAGTGGCAGAAGGAGCACGAAGCAGCCTTCCAGAGAGCCCAGAACGAGGCGATGCAGCATTTTCACCGATGCCACAATTGCCGCAGTTATGTATGTGACGCCTGCTTTAATGACCAGGTCAATCTTTGCTCCAATTGCGCCCCAAGGGAAAATATTGAGGTCGCCGCCGCGAGGGCAGACCGCATGAAGAAGCAGATATGGGACCAAGCCTCCGATGCGGACGTTTTCAAAGGTGAGATCGAAGAACGTACAGTCGTTTGTCCATCCTGCGGCAGGCCATGCGGTAGCGGAAAATTCTGCGCGAACTGTGGAGCAAGCCTTGCTATGGGGTTTTGCACCAATTGCGGTTCTAAAATGGAGTCTGGCGCCCGCTTCTGCAGCGAATGCGGAAATAGACAGTAATTTGATATACAAAGCCCTGTGCTCAAGGAAGATTTTCCACACAGGGCTATTTTTTTAGAGGAATTCCATTCATTTTAGTGTATTATATAAGCAGAATTATCACCGAGGCAAAACAACAATGAAAAGAATCATACCTTTATTTTTATTATCTATTATGTTGCTTGCCGGCTGCATTGCCGGCGAACAGCCAGCCGCGCAGAAGCCGCGGCAATCGCAGGCTTCCTCTTCCGCACCGCTTCCACCCGGCGCAGAAACCATAAATCCGGCTGCAACTAAAGAAACGCCGCCTATGCTGTTCTTTTTGCGAAATGGGAATAAATATAACATTCTGGATCAAAATTGGCAAACGGTTGCAACGGATATCATCAAATGCCTGTATTTTAAGGATAGCAGTGACGATATTGCCGCGATAAGCGCAGGGAAAATGGTCGACGGGCTTATGGTTTATGCCCTATACAGTATAGATGGCAGCAAAAAGACCGATTTTATCTATAATATGGCACTTCTTGGGAACTCTTGCGATTATATTGCAGTTGGAAAGTACATCGGCAAAACTCAGGACCAGCAAGAAATAGACCAGAACATGGACCCCTGGGTTTACGGGCTGTTTGATATAAAGGATTTCAGGGAGGTACTGCCGTGTGAATATAAGGATATCTCCGTCATCGATAATAGATCATTATTTATTAAAGATAACTCAGGAAGCCGCATTGCGGATACAAGCGGCAAAACGCTTTTCGATTTGCCGCCGGATGCTATATATTTTGACTGGAGCGAACAAAAGGGATGGCCGGCACCAATATCTAGGAACGCGATACTCTCCTGCGGATTGGTCGAACGGGACGGAAAAGTGATCTTGGATTACCAGTATGGCTCTATATACCGGAACGCCGCCGGACATTTTATTGCCCGGAACGAAAGGTTTGATGTAGACGAAGTCTACGATAAAGAAGGGAAGCTTCTATTTTCTGCTTCTGTAGTAATGCTGACGCAGGGATTTTACTATATCGAAAACGGCCACGATGACCACAGGCTTTTGACTCTGGACTTTAATGAAGTCGTGGGCAAAACGGATAAAATGATCGGCGTTATAGGTGAAGAAAATGGTTTGATAATATTGACAGATATCAATAACGGTCAAACTTCTTATATGAATGCACAGGGCAAAACGTTCCCTATGCCCGAGGGTTACAGCAACGCAATTTATATGCAGGGGCTTGGTTATCTGCTGTCTTCCGATGACGAAGGGACACCAAAGATATTGATGGATAAGGATTTCAATATAATCGACGCAGATTGCCCGTATGATTACAGCTGGAAATACGGTGATTACATCGTTGCAACCGTACCGGAAACAGGCTTCTGTATACTTTCAAACGAGTTTAAACCGCTTGCCAGCGGCTTTGCGTACATCTCAGAAACCGGAGACCCCGATATATTCTATGCCGAAACCGGAAGCACGCATGGATTCATTGACGCAAATGATGAGTGGCTTTATAAGGAGTCGCTTTTTACAGAATTAATGGATTGAGGAGAAAAATATGAAGAGAATCCTTTCAATACTATGTATAATATTGATTGTTATCGTTTCCGGCTGCAGCCCTGCCGGCCCCTCTCCGGAATCGCAAGCTTCTCTGGAAGTGCCGGAATCCACCGCACCAGTACCGACCGTGGCTGAAACACCTGCCGCCACAGTTGCAGAAGTGCCTTCAAACGCGCCGGAAACAACGGATACCGGGACCAAAGATAATGACCAAAAGCCATTGATAATGAATAGGAGCAGCTTTCCAAAGCTAGACGGCTCAACGGCGAATATCCCGCTTGCACAGATGATAGCCAAAAAGGTGATCGGTCTGACAGATAAGGAAGTAGACCGCGTCATCCGTTTTAATACAACGCCGGATGCATATATCAACCTTATAACTAAAAAAGCCGACCTGCTCCTCGTTTACGAGGCTGCTGAAGATACCCAAAAGCAAATAGATGAGTCTGGCGTCGAGCTGGAATACCATGATATCGGCAAAGATGCGCTGGTCTTCCTCGTCAATGAAAAGAATCCGGTAGAATCGCTAACCACGCAGCAAATAAAAGATATTTACACCGGCAAGATAAAGAACTGGAAAGAACTTGGCGGTGAAGACATGGAGATACAGGCATTTCAGCGCAATGCCACAAGCGGCTCCCAGGCACTGATGAGTAAGCTGGTGATGGGAGAGGCTACTATGGCCGATGCTCCGAAGGAAAAGATGCCTACGGAAATGGGCGAGCTTCTGGACGATTTGGCGAAATATAACAACGAAGGAAACGCCATAGGCTATTCCGTATACTATTTTGCAAAAAATATGTATAAGACAAGCGGCTTAAAGTTTATTGCCGTTAACGATACCGAGCCAAATAATGAGACTATCGCCGCCGGCACCTATCCGTTTGTCAATCCATTTTTCGCGGTATTGAGGGCTGACGAAAAGGAAGGCTCGCAAGTGCGCAAACTTGCCGACTGGCTTCTTTCAGAGGATGGCAAGGCGCTTATAGAGGAATCCGGATATGTACCTACCAGATGACTTTTCGTATCGTCAGCGGAATATGATAATCTTATAAATACGCAAAGGATGTATAGATGGATCAAAGGGAAAACCCCGTCGGCTTTTTCGATTCAGGCTTGGGTGGCCTGAGCGTGTTAAAGCTGGCAAGAAGCATGTTGGGGCATGAGGATTTTATATATTATGGCGATAACGCAAACGCTCCGTATGGCACAAAACCAAAGGAGCAAATAATCGAGCTTTCCTGCGCATGCATGGATTTCCTTTTGCAGCGCAAGGTAAAGGCGGTTGTTGTTGCCTGTAATACGGCCACTAGCGCAGCGGTTGAATTTCTAAGGGAAAAGTACCCTCTTCCCGTTTTAAGTATGGAACCCGCAGTCAAACCGGCCCTTTCCGTTAACAACGGCGGAAAGGTCCTCGTAATGGCCACACCGGCGACGGTCAGCCAGCCTCGTTATCAGTCCTTGGTTAAGAACCTCCATGCCGCGGATATAGTTTTGGATCTGCCTTGCGAAGGGCTTGTAGAGCTCATTGAAAACGGACAGTGGACAGGTTCCAGGATAGATTCCTATTTGTCTTCGCTCTTTCTGCATATTCGGCGTGAACACATTGGTTCGGTGGTTCTGGGCTGCACGCATTATGCATTGGCAAAGGAAGCCATACAAAAAAACCTGAAGGCAATCGGCATATCCGCACCGATCCTTGACGGTGCTGCAGGTACGGCGAGGCATCTGTGTAATGTATTGGAAAAGAACGGTCTGCTGAATCACCGAAAGGCGGATGGGGAGTTTTATCTCTATACCAGCGGTGATGCGTCAAAGCTTATGCCATTTTATAACAAGATTATGGAAAGTTGATTTAGAAAGTGAATATTAAACTCCGCCTGAAGCATAATAAATGCAGAAAGGCGGTTTTTT
>JAVBOF010000149.1:0-5324 GCA_031550915.1 Eubacteriales bacterium
TGAAAAGCTGATTTTGGATGGAAGGATACATCCAGCCAGAATTGAAGAAATGGTCGAGAAAGCCCGTAAGGAAGTAGACCAACAGATTCGCGACGCGGGTGCGCAGGCGCTGTTTGAATCCGGATTGCATGGATTACATCACGAGATAGTTAAGCTATTGGGCCGTTTAAAATTCCGTACAAGCTATGGGCAAAATGTTTTAAAGCACTCATTAGAAGTTTCTCATCTTTGCGGTTTGATGGCAGCAGAACTAGGCGCTGATATAATTCTGGCAAAACGCGCGGGGCTATTGCATGATATCGGTAAAGCCGTTGATCATGAAATGGAAGGCCCTCATATCCAGATTGGCGCAGACCTTGCAAAGAAATACCGCGAAAGCCCTGAAGTCATCAATGCCATTATGGCGCATCATGGAGATGTGGAAGCCACCACTGTTGAAGCGGTTCTTGTACAGGCCGGTGATGCTATATCGGCTGCGAGACCTGGTGCAAGACGCGAAACCCTTGAAAATTATATCAAACGCCTTGAAAAGCTGGAAGAGATCGCGAATTCGTTCTCTGGTGTCGAACGGTCTTTCGCTATTCAGGCTGGCAGAGAGATAAGGATAATCGTAAAACCCGAGGATGTCAATGACGCCGGCACGCTTATGATGGCAAAGGATATTGTAAAACGTATCGAAAAGGACCTCGAATACCCTGGTCAAATCAAAGTGAATGTTATCCGTGAAACTAGAGCGACAGAGTTCGCAAAGTAATTATAATAAAACCGCCGACCAAAATCCGAAGATATAATATCTTCGGATTTTATTTATAGCATTTATTAACGTTTCAGATAGTAAACATATATTAAAATTATATAATCGGGTGGATCATGTTTGCAGACGCACATTGTGATTATTTATATAAGGCATATATCGGAGAAGCAGATTTCCTAAACGCGAAGACAAATCAGGCTATTTCCATGCAGACACTTGCAGATTCTCAAACGAGCTTACAATGTTTTGCTATTTGGACAAACGGCAAATTACAAAGTTCACACTATTTACAGGCCCTGCAAATGATTAGCATATATACTGAACTTATCAAGAATGGCAAATTACTCGGGCGTTTCGAGGAAAACAGTAATTTGACTTGCGGCATCTTATGCTTGGAAGGTGGAAGTGCCTTAGAGGGCAAGATAGAGAATCTATATATCTTGCATGAATTGGGAGTCAGAGTCTTGGCACCCGTATGGAACGATTCAAATGAGCTTGGACACGGCGCTTTAAGCTCGTGTAAGGATGGATTGACCGACTTTGGAAGGGAAGTCATACGCCATATGAGCGCGTTGGATATGATTCTGGATGTTTCACATATAAATGAAAAAGGCTTTTGGGATTGTATTAATACCGCCAGATGCAAGATAATGGCGTCACATTCAAACGCATATTCAATATGCCCAAACCCGAGAAACCTTAAAGACAGCCAGCTTCGAGCCGTAGCTTCTTTAGGAGGTTATATAGGTGTGTGCTTCTATCCCCCATTTCTGGCAGAAGACCAAACTGCAGACTTAGAAGACATTATTGCTCACATGGAATACATAGTTAAACTATGCGGGATATCCAGCGTTGGATTTGGTTCCGACTTTGATGGTATCGAAAAAACACCGTATGGAATAAAGTCACCGACCGATTTCGCCAAAATACAAGAATCTTTTCAAAGGAAAAGCTGGAGTAATTCAGATATAAATAGAATTTGTGAAAAAAATCTGATAGAATATATGAGGTCTCTATTAGAATGAACTGGGATGGTGTTAAATGAGCGAAAAGCACAATGCATATGTAAATCCGTTGTGTCAGCGATATGCAAGCGATGAAATGAAATACAACTTTTCTGAAGACAAAAAGTTTAAGATATGGAGAAGACTTTGGGTAGCCCTGGCGGAAACAGAGATGGAGCTTGGCTTACCAATAACTGAGGAGCAGGTAGAAGAGCTCCGCTCAAATATGAACAACATAAACTTTGACGATGCCGAAGTGTTGGAAAACAAACTGAGGCACGATGTCATGGCTCATATACACGCATATGGCATGCAATGCCCGAAAGCCAAACCGATAATTCATCTTGGTGCAACGAGCTGCGATATCGGTGATAATGCTGATATAATACTTATGAATCACGGGCTGAAGATAATATTGAAAAAGCTTGTGAACTGCATTAAGCTGTTAGCTGATTTTTCTATGCAATATAAGGACATGCCAACGCTCGGTTTTACACATTTTCAGCCCGCACAGCTTACAACTGTCGGCAAGAGGGCCTCGCTTTGGCTGCACGATCTTTTTCTTGATTATAATGAATTGATAAATAAACTGGCAAACCTCAAGCTTCGGGGAATAAAAGGTACGACTGGAACGCAAGCGAGCTTTATGTCGCTGTTTGAAAATAACGAAAACGACGTTCTGATTCTAGAAAATTCAATCGTCCGCAAGCTTGGATTCAACGAATCATACCCCGTGACAGGACAGACATATTCACGGAAGATCGATTTTCAGGTTTTGCAGGTGCTTTCAGGCATTGCGCAAAGCGCGAGTAAGTTCAGCCAGGATATGCGTCTACTTTCAAGCTTAAAAGAGATCGAAGAGCCCTATGAATCTGATCAGATCGGCTCGTCTGCGATGGCCTATAAACGAAATCCAATGCGCAGCGAAAGGCTTTCTTCACTCGCCCGTTTCGTTTTGACCTGCGAGATCAATCCTGCAATAACTGCATCGACGCAATGGTTTGAGCGTACTCTTGACGATAGCGCGAACAGAAGAATCGTCATCCCCCAAGCCTTTTTAGCAGTGGATTCGATTTTGAACATATACATGAATATTTTGGAAGGCATAGTCGTCTACCCAAGCATGATAGAAAAGCATCTACGCGATGAATTACCCTTTATGATCACCGAGAATATCCTTATGAGGGCAGTAAAAAAGGGAGGAGACAGGCAGGAGCTTCATGAGAAAATACGCAGGTATTCATTTGAAGCAGGTAAGCGGATCAAAGAACAGGGGTTGGAAAATAATCTTATAGATCTTATTGCCTATGACGGAGCCTTCGATCTTTTCGAAGAGGATTTTGAAGACTTATTGGATCCATATGCATATACCGGCAGGTCGGGTAGTCAAGTGGTTGATTTTATCGAAGTCCATATCAATCCTATTATAGCCGAATATAGTAAATGGTTAAACGTAAAAAGCAGCGTAAAGGTTTAACACCTACCAGAGAAACCAACTTAAACAATTGGATTGGGGGAATATCAATGTATTCCGTTAATGACGGACAATTTTCAGATTTATATAAAAGCATACCTTACAGGATATCTACGAGGAATTATTCAGGTACAGCATCAGAGGAAAAAATAAAGGCATTAAAAATGTTTGCGGCAAATATATCGGATAATGAAGTGAGAATAGAGATTTACAATTCGGGTGAGGTTTATACCGGAATGGGCAAAGCAATAAAGGGTACCGATTGCTTTGCATCTATAGCTGGCAAACGGGGAGCAAAGTTTCAGGAAGGCTATTTGGGGGAGGTACTTGCGCTCGAATGCACGCGTTTGGGTTTGGGAACCTGCTGGATTGGCGGCACAATGAAGAGGAGCTCCGCGAAAAAGATAGCAAGTATTAAAGGTAAAGAAGGCCTGCACTGTATAATAGCAATAGGTGAAAGCGAACAGCTTGATGAAGCTCTTCGTGAAAACAGGCCGTTTGAAAACCGTAAGCGAAAACAACTTAATAAACTGTTTTCCTACCCAAGCAGAGAAAGTAGACAACCCGTTAGTATAGATGATTTAGCCGATTGGCAGAAAAATGCGGTTTTGGCGGTAGACAAAGCGCCTTCTGCAATGAACATGCAGCCATATACTTTAGAGGTTGGCGATACGTCGATAAAAATCATAAGGGCGGTCGGGATCTTTCCGTTCCAAATGATAGATATCGGTATTGCAAAATTACATCTTGAATTGGGGGCTTTTTCGTCTGGGACCGCAGGCAGATGGGAAAAAACGGATGACAATTGGGTCTTTACGACTGAAAAATAAAAACCTTAGTGCATTTACGTTAAAAAGCATCGCTATCATTGCGATGCTTATTGATCATACGGGCGCAATACTTATCGATTGTATAATACTCAGGATCATCGGACGCTTAACATTGCCGATCATGGCTTTTTTCATTGCCGAAGGGTATTACAAGACACACGATATAAAAGCTTATCTAAAAAGAATGCTAATCTTTGCATTGATATCTGTGCCACCTTTTTATTTCGCGTTTGGCAGATTTGGGAACGTGATGTTCACTCTGCTATTTGCACTGTGCATTCTATGGATATGGGATAATATCGATAGCTATTTACTTAGGTGCCTGATTAGTCTTGTTTTCCTTTGTGCATCGCTGTTTTGCGATTGGTCTGCGTTCGGCGTACTTTTTGTACTGTTGTTTGCATTTTTCCGAACTGATTTCAAGAAGCAGGCTATTGCTTTTACAATACTTAGCCTTATTATGGTCTTTGCAGATATGATAAGCATTTTTATTAACAGCGGTCCCGTGCTTGGTGCTCTAAAACCTGTCTATCAATTGGCGGTTTTGCTTGCTCTTCCGCTGTTATATAAATACAGCGGTGAAAGAGGTAAAGATATGCGGTGGCTCTTTTACTCGTTCTATCCGCTGCATCTGCTGGTTTTGTCTTTAGTCAGGCTTTTAATTTACCTTTCAGTATGACAGTTTATCATCTAGATAAGCGAGAAGTTCATCTTTATGCAAACTTACCTGCTGCATACTGTCTCTTTCACGCACTGTCAATATACCCTGGCTTTCGGTTTCAAAATCTACAGTGATACAATATGGTGTTCCTATTTCGTCTTGCCTCCGATATCTCTTACCTATAGACCCTGTTTCATCGTAATCTACCATATATTTTTTTTGAAGAATTGCGCAGATCTCTTTTGCAAGATCGCCAAGTTTGTTTTTTTGCAGAGGTAACACTGCCGCTTTAAAAGGCGCAAGAGCTGGGTGGAAACGCATAATCGTACGGGTTTCTCCGTCTTCAAGGGTTTCTTCATCATATGCGGAGCATATGAATGAAAGCGTGACCCTGTCTGCCCCCAATGAAGGTTCAATACAATAGGGAATGTATTTTGAATTTGTGGCGGGATCAAGGTATTCAAAGTTTTCTCCACTATGCTCCATATGTTGCTTTAAATCAAAATCTGTGCGGTCTGCTATGCCCCATAATTCTCCCCACCCGAAAGGAAAGCGGAATTCGATATCAGTCGTAGCATTAGAGTAATGCGAGAGTTCTTCC
>JAVBOF010000039.1:0-6491 GCA_031550915.1 Eubacteriales bacterium
AAAAAGATTAAAACAACTATTATAAGTGCGTTTTAAGGCATTTTTCCCCTCAGGTAAAAAATTTGTAAAAAGAGGATGGTTTTCAGGATGATATATTGCGCAAATTAAGTTTTAAAGAAGAAATACCGTCTAAAAAGACGGTATTTCTCCATAATAAGTGTTTGTGTTGAGAGGTTGAAGTAATCTTTATAAAACTTTATCTATCCAAGGTTTCTTTCATTGCGGCGCAAAAAAGCGGGATGCAGCCCGCTTTTTTGTATAGTGCCACAATTTGTCTCATCCAATGGACTCAACATTACTACGATTAGTTATATAAGCTGCTAAAAAAACCTTGGTAACCAACGTTTGCCAGTCTTCGCATGTGTTTCGGCGTTTGCTACGATCCGTGCCATTCAGTAAAATTTACGAATATGCTGTATTTCGTTGTTACATAATTTTGCCATCCGGGCTAAAAAAATTACTTCCCTTTCGGCAGCTGGCTACCATCGGATTATTCCGTAAGGTCCTTTAGCTTTGCGTCCCTGTCTTTCAACAGGTTTGCCTTTATCGTTTGAAAGCACTTCAAACCGATATTTAATTGTAGCCCTATTATATCATAAATATAAAAAATGTCAACAGTATTTATAAATTATTGGAACGAATTATATACTTTTTCTATCGCATCCAAAATCTGCTTTGTCATTGCTTCGTCTATAATCCTGGGAATACGGCAACGGCAGCTTTCCAATACGCCTTTTTGTTTGAGATAGACCTTCGCGATAGTTGCAGGATGGTAATTGCTAAGCATATCGCGCATGATACATATGCTCTGCTGCATCTCTGCGCAAATATCGAAACTACCCGAAAGAAAACTCCGCCAAAGCTCATTAAATATATATGGAAATACGATGGCGTAATCCGAAATCAAAGCCGTCGCGCCCATCGCAAACGATGGAAAAGCGAGGTTATCATCGGTTATCAGAACATCCAACATATTGTTGGAGCGCAGATATTTCATTGTCTGTATGATATCTGCAGACCCTTGGATCAATCCGGTAAAGTTGCTGTTGGCATCCATCAAATCTTCCATAAGTTCCACCATATCCGAAACCGGTACCGATCCATCTTCAATTATATAAAACGAAGAATCCTCTATCCGCTCTGCCAAATTGAGATAGTAAGAGAATGTCTCCTGTTTGCTGAACCCACTTCCAAACCTGCAATCCACGGTTATCGCATCTACATTCAGATCACGTACGAAATCTATCATTGCGTTCGTTTCATCCGGTGTGTTTGCGGAACAATGTGCTATCAACGGTATCTTCCCCGCGGTCTCCTCGGAAACGGTCTGTAAAAAAAGCATACGTTCATCAATGGATAGCAGCGCATTTTCGCCGGACGCGCCGCCTGTGAAAATTCCTGTGTTTTCCGTCACATGAAGATGGCTGCAAAGGTTACGTAAAGATTGCAGATCCAGCTTCCTCTCATCATCAAATGGCGTTATACAGGAATAGATTATTCCATTTAACGCAAAATCAGCTATCGGCATATGGGGCCTCCATTTAGAAAAGTCTGGAACTTGCCGGCCAACCGGCTACCTCATTTCGAGTATAGCTCCGGCAAAAGAATTTTACAGCGTTGTTTACAAATAGATTATAACATATGGCAAAAGATAAATAAAGGGGATATGCTTTCTCCCAGACGGAACATTAGGCAAAGTAAAGTAGGCGCAAACATCAAAAATCTGGCTAATTATTCGTAAAAGTGATATACTTTACTTTACCTTTAAAAGGTTATATGAGTCACTTGTGTTTGCCGCAGGCTTTTGCGGCGGAGGAATTCTTTTATGCGTAATGAAGCGGCATCGGGTTTTGTAAAATATATCAGGGCTGCATTATTCGGCGTT
Source organism: Eubacteriales bacterium (assembly GCA_031550915.1). Classification (GTDB taxonomy): domain Bacteria; phylum Bacillota; class Clostridia; order Christensenellales; family MGBC116941; genus JAVBOF01. Next base: position 1,886 of record JAVBOF010000039.1, read on the forward strand.
TTGGCGGGCATAATCGGCATGGTCATGCCGTTGGTTTTGTTTCTGCCTATACTTTTCGCTTATATCGGACGAACTTTAAATAAAAAAAGTATCTTGGTTTCTTTTATTGTTTTTATCGCGCTCTCATATCTGCGGTATAATTTTGCGGGCATGGCAATGCTTTTGGTTTTTTGCCTGCCGGGTGCCGCCGCCATTATGTTTGTACATAAGCGTAAATACGGTGCATTCGACAGCATAATGTGCTCGATGCTCGGCATAAGCCTTTCATTTGCGTTAGGCGCGCTTTTATTGGGCATATACATCGGAGGCAACCCGTTTATTGCGGTTGTCGATTATGTCGGAAGGGCTATCAATTTAACGCTAGGCCAGAGTCCGGATATATTTATAGACAATTGGTATACGTCATTCAGCGTAAATGTCATGGAGCAACAGTCAGGGTTTTTTGACCTCTCGCAGTTTATGCCCGCGTTAAGTACGCCGAAGATAACCGGCTTGGAAACGATAGACAGAGCTTTCAAAATTTCTTATCTTGTAGATGTTTTCAAGCAGTCTTTCACTCAGGCCCTCCCTACGGTAATAGCTTTTTGTATCATGATACCAGGGTTTGCAAACTATACGGCCTTCAGGACTTTGGCAAAAAAAAGCGGGGCCGAAGTCGGCAGTATGCCGTCATTTGATAACTTCCGTTTGCCGCGCAGCTTTTTGAAGGGAGCGGGCATGCTCTTTGTCGCATCCATCGTCATGATGATATTCGATGCGGCTGGATACGGCAGTTTTTCCGTTGTTTTCTTTACGGTAATGAACATCATAAGCTTTGTTTTTGCAATACAAGGCCTTTCTATATTGGATTTTTTGCTCAAACGCAAAAAACTGCCAGCACCTTTACGCGTCTTGTTGGGGATAGTCGCTTATCTAGTGCTGTCACAAAGCCAAATTTTGTTTTTTATTGGCTTGCTATGCCAGATTTTCGATATCCGTAAGATGATCAGCGAATTTGGGAACGGAAGGAATAATCTTTGAAAAACTTTGATGCCAAAAAAATCAGAATCCTTTTTTGTCCAACTGCAGCAATGATAGCCATGATCGTCGTTTGCTTTGTTTTCAGCTATGTCTTGGGGATAATAATGACAGTGGTCTGCATCTTGTCGGTAATATTGGCTCTGTTGCTGTTTGCGAAGCCGGAAATAGCGCCTGCGCAGATGGAAAGCCCCGAGCGCGCTGTTATAGATGAGATCGATATCCCCATTGTTCTTGTGGATAACGAAGGCATCCTGCGGTTCTGTAACGCGGCTTTTAACGGTCTTTTCGAGGACAATCAGAACAATATGGGTATTTCCGGGGTAATACCTGAGCTGTCTTTGCATTGGGAGGTAGCTGCCGATAACATCCCCATTAAGGACCGGCGTTTTTCTACCAAAACCCGGGAGATCATATCTGAAAACACCGTATTGTCAATGCTCACCTTTATCGATTGCACCGAGCTATATGATATAAAACAAAAGTTTACCGGAGAAAACTCCGTAATGATATTCCTGCAGATCGATAATTATGACGACCTGATGTCTTCTACGGAACATTCCTACCAGGGCTTTGTAATTGCGGAAACCGGTAAAGTGCTTGGAGAGAATTTTAAGATACTCGAATGATTTTGACTGAAGATAGAGCGTGATAAATACTTCGCATCAGTCGAAAGGAAAAAATTCGATATACTGCAGAGTAAAAAATTCTCTTTATTGGACGAAGTGCGCGAGATCAATGTTGGAAATACCATACAGATCACGCTTTCTATCGGCGCGGGTATCGGAGCAAATCCCTCGCAGGCCGCGTCGTTTGCCCAGCAGGCACTGGAGCTGGCGCTTGGAAGGGGCGGAGATCAGGCAGCCGTAAAAATCGGAGACCGCCATTCCTTCTATGGCGGCAAGATGCAGGCCGTTGAAAAAAGGGCCAAGGTAAAATCAAGGATAATTTCACATGCTTTACGGAACCTTATGCAGAACTGCGAAAACATAATAATCATGGGACATAAGGAACCGGATCTGGATTGCATAGGCGCCGCTGTCGGCCTTTTCCGATGCGCTAAGTTTATAGGTAAAAACGCTAAAGTCGTCTGGAGCAGCTCAAACATGGGTATAGACAGCATAATCAGCGTCCTTCAATCCAACGGTGAATATTCCGATGTCCTCATATCCCATGCCGAAGCGGAAAAGATCGCCAACGAAAAAGCTATGCTTATCGTCGTCGATACCCAACTAGCTGATATCACCGAGATGCCCTCTTTGATAAACAAATGTGGAGTCCTTGTTTTGATAGATCATCACCGGCGTGGCGAAAAATATATTAAAAATGCAACTCTCGCGCATCTGGAGCCATATTCGTCTTCGGTATGCGAACTTGTCACCGAGATAATACAATACTTTGGCGACGGGCTCAAACTATTGCCGCTTGAATCCGAGGCTTTACTATGCGGCATAATGATGGATACCAAGCGTTTTGCCGTGAAGACCGGTGCCAGGACATTCGAAGCCGCCGGTTATTTAAAACGCTGCGGCGCGGATATCTCCGCAGCCAGCCAGCATCTTTTGGATGATATCGATACCTTTACCGCGCGCACTGATGTTGTCCGCAGCGCAAGAAAGATCGCGGACGGCATTATGCTTGCTATTTGCAAAGAAACGGAAAAGGCCCATTTGGTAACTGCGCAGGCTGCGGACACATTGCTTACTATAAAGGGTGTTGACGCGTCTTTTGTGATTTCCAGAGAAGATAATGATATAATTGTTAGCGGAAGGTCATCCGGCAAGATCAATGTCCAGATAATTATGGAAAAACTTGGCGGCGGTGGCCATATGACGGTAGCCGGCACCAGGATGTTTGGCATTAGCGAAGAAGATGCGGAAAGACAGATTACCGAGGCTGTTGAAGCCTATCTTAAGGAGGTTAACTGATAGATGAAAGTAATTTTGCAGCAGGATGTTAAAGGAACGGGCCAAAAAGGCCAGATAGTGACCGTCAGTGACGGCTACGCGAGAAACTATCTCTTTCCCAAAAAGATTGCGATAGAAGCGACTTCGGCCAATATGAATTCGGTCAAGCTTGCAGAGAGCGCAATGCAGCACAGAAAAGAGACCGAAAAAGATGATGCCATTGCCCTGGGGGATAAGATAAAGGAGCTTAACGTAAATGTTAAAGCAAAAGCCGGTGAAAACGGAAAGCTTTTTGGCTCCATTACCAATAAAGAGATTGCCGAAGCATTGCAAGCGCAGTGTGGTATAAAGCTTGATAAGAAGAAAATATCGCTGCCGGAACCGCTTCGCCATACGGGCAGCTTCTCTGTAGAGATAAAGCTTTATCCGGAAGTACATACACAATTGGCGGTCATCGTCGAGGCCCAATAGTTTTGATTGGAGCGGTTTTATTTAATGAGTGAGATCGGAACCAGGGTACCCCCGCATAGCCATGAAGCGGAACAATCGGTTTTGGGAAGCATGATGCTCGGCAGCGACGCTTCATTTGAGGCCATGCAGCTATTGGCACCCGATGATTTTTATAGCCCTGCGCATAAAGAAATATTTGAAGCCATGTGTGAGATATCCGCCGCTGGTAAACCGATAGATTTGGTCACTGTCTTAGAGCGGCTGGATACCCGTGGCAGTACGGAAGGCATTGGGGGAGCGGATTATATTTCCGACCTTTCGCGTGTCGTCCCGAGTACAGCCAGTGTGAAATTCTATATAGATATCCTTCTGGAAAAATCCACGCTTCGAAAGCTTATTGGCGCCGGCGGAAGGATAGCAGAGAACAGCTTTTCTCCGGATCAAACCGTTGACGCATTGATAGGTGACGCCGAAAAGGCTATTTTTGATATCGCGGTCAAAAAAAACCGTGATTCGCTGCAGCATATCCATGACGCGCTTTTAGACAGCTACCAAAGGATGAACGAAGCAGTTAAAAACAAGGGGAAGATAATGGGTATAAAATCCGGCTTCGATGAGCTGGATAACCTAACCACCGGCTTCCATCCTTCCCAGCTCATAATCATCGCAGGCAGACCCAGTTCCGGCAAAACAGCTTTGGCTCTCAATATGGCCAAGCACAGCGCCGAATTCGATAAAAAACCCATTGCGATATTCAGTATGGAAATGGATAAGGAGTCCCTGACCACACGTTTACTCGCATCGGAATCGGGCGTGGATATGCATAATTTGCAAATGGGGTTGCTTAACCATAACGAAATCGAAAGAATCGCAAAGGCGATGAATACGCTGGACCGCATGCCGATATATATTGACGATACGGCTGGTATAGGAGTTGCGGAAATACGTTCGAAATGTATGCGTATGAAAGTGCAAAGCGGCCTTGGAATGGTGCTAATTGACTATCTGCAGCTTATGCAGGGCAAAGGCAAGTATGAAAGCCGCGTCCTTGAAGTATCTGAAATGACCCGCTCACTGAAAAACATGGCGAGAGACCTTGGGGTTCCGGTCATCGTCCTTTCCCAGTTGAGCAGAAAGGTCGACGAGGCTTCCCGGGATAAGGAAGGGCATAAACCAAGGCTATCCGACCTTCGCGAATCCGGTTCTATTGAACAGGATGCAGATATCGTTCT
>JAVBOF010000074.1:0-13511 GCA_031550915.1 Eubacteriales bacterium
TATCTTGGAATAGATCCGTTTTTAATGCAGAGTCGTTTTGTCTGCAAAAACTTGCAAAACGGCATCAACTGTAATATTATTAACGGGAATTGGGGAAAGAATAATAACGAAAGTCTCAGTGTTGTCTATATGTCATTTGAGTAAGTTTATATAAAATTTGGAGGTAATAGCATGGCGATTAAAGTTGGTATCAACGGTTTTGGCAGGATAGGCAGATTGGTTATGCGCGCGTCTATCGAAAAGAAAGATTTAGACGTAGTAGCAATCAACGATCCGTTTATCGATCTGGACTACATGGTGTATATGATGAAATATGACAGTGTCCATGGCAGATTCAAAGGCACTATCGAAACAAAGGACGGCAAGCTAGTTGTAAACGGCAAGCCCATATTCGTCTATAGCTGCATGAATCCCGAGGAAATACCATGGAGTGAATCCGGTTCTGATTATGTAGTTGAATCCACCGGAGTATTTACAACTATTGACAAAGCGAGCGCTCATTTCAAGGGCGGCGCAAAGAAGGTCATAATCTCCGCTCCATCAGCTGATGCGCCCATGTTTGTTATGGGCGTAAACAACAAGACATATACTAAAGATATGAATGTCGTATCCAATGCGAGCTGTACTACGAACTGTCTTGCACCGCTTGCAAAGGTCATACATGACAACTTTGGCATAGAAGAAGGCCTAATGACGACCGTACATGCGACGACCGCAACGCAAAAAACCGTAGACGGCCCCTCAAAGAAGGATTGGCGCGGCGGGCGCGGCGCTGGAAACAATATAATACCAAGTTCTACCGGCGCGGCAAAAGCTGTCGGAAAGGTCATTCCCGATCTTAACGGCAAATTGACAGGCATGTCTATACGTGTACCTTTAGCTGATGTCTCAGTCGTAGACCTTACCTGCAGGCTGAAAAACGGCGCGAGCTATGATGAGATAAAGGCTGCTGTCAAAAAAGCAGCTGAAGGTGAATTGAAGGGGATATTGGAATATACCGAGGATCTCGTTGTATCCTCCGATTTCATTGGCGACGCCCATACGTCCATCTTTGACGCGGAAGCGGGAATACCACTTAACGATAAGTTTGTAAAGCTGGTAGCCTGGTATGACAACGAGTGGGGCTACAGTAACAAAGTCTGCGACTTGATAGCATACATGGCTGGCGTTGACGGAAAGTAAACAACTAAAAAGCATTTTTCAAACATCCTGTGCGTAATATGCACAGGATGTTTTACTATGGCGGCATATAAAATACACGGCCCAAAGACCGTTTCTTGACACAAAAAGCCATTAAATATAAAATTGTTATATCATTGGGAGTAAGTGATATGAAAGTTCCAAAACGTAGAATAATAAAGATCATAGGCTTTATCGCGGTTTTTTTGGCTTTGAACGCCCTCGCCGCTTTTTTAGTTACGCCAGCTGAATACTACATCTGGCCGATAGTAAAGGACAGGATCGTAAATCAGGGCAAAATAGATACGATATTTATCGGAGCATCCCGTGCATACCGCGCATTTAGGCCATCGGTTTTTGACAAAGAGCTTCAGTGCGTATCCTTCAATGCCGGTTCACAAGCGCAAACTATCTGGGGCTCCGATTATTATATTAAGGACTTTGTCAGTACTAACCCTATAAAGACCGTCGTTTTTGAATGTTCCTACACAAGGTTTGATAAATCCGATCAAACGAGTTTTCTGGCGGATGAATTATTGTACGAGCGTTTAATAAACCCCTGGTTGAAAGCAAGATTCTTTTTCGAGAAGTTTAACACCGACGAATATTTGGGGGCATTATCAAAAGCGCATCTTTTCAAGGATAACTACAAGTTCGATATCATTAAAACGGTATTAAGGAAAAAAAGGATCGCTTTTAGCGGGATCGACCCCGAAACTATGGAAACAAATAAAACCATATATGATGGAAAGGGCTTTTTGTTTAACGGTTTCAAGAAATCGAACGGCACTTTTGGTGTTTTCAGACCTGCTGTCTGGGATAGTACTGAAGAAAATAAAGCATTTATCAGTTACAGGTATTTAAAACAGATGATAGAATATTGCAAAGACAGAGATATCGATTTTATACTGGTTTCCGCACCAGTGCCGAATGCTTATCTGCAGATGGTCGGCGAGGATGAATACAATGATATACACGGCTTCTTTGCAGATATCGCGAAGGAATATGATATACCGTATTATGACTTTAATTTGGCTAAATTTAAGGTGTCCGATCTAAAAGATGAGAACTTTATGGATAAACACCACCTCAACGGATACGGCTCGACCAAGTTTAGTGCGCTATGTGCCCAAATAATGCGGGACGCCAAGGATGGTGCGGATATTTCCAAATATTTCTACGATTCATTTGCCGATTTAGAGAATGATATCGACTTTGTATGTGCTGCATCCATTTTTGCGGAAAAGAACGCATCAAATACAGTAGATATGCGTGCTGAAGCCGCTATGCCCAGCCACGTCAAGGCGGAATACCGTTTCCTTGCAAAGGCAAAAGGCGAGCAAGGCTTTACCGTGATACGTGATTATTCGCCTGAAACATCGTTCAACTGGACACCCGGCGAAAGCAAGGCTTATACTTTGCGCGTAGAAGCCCGCGCAATTAATTCCAACGGAGACAGAGAGGCCGCAGGGGAAATAAAGTTAAAATAAGGTATTCCGTCCCATCAGTACTATTCGGTAATTAAAAAGCTTAAAAGAAATATAGGCATTGTATGCAAAATACGTATACAATGCCTTTTGGTTCTGTCGGCGGTTTCTATAACAGCTTATGGCTTATAAGGTAAGTTTATCTATTAGCAGTTCATTTATTTTAACTGGATTTCCTTTTCCCTTTGTCTGCTTCATACACAGTCCAACCAAGTACTTTAGCGCCGCCGCCTTACCGCTCCTGTAATCCTCGACCGATTTAGGGTTCTCGGCAATGATCTTCAAAACAGTCTCTTCCAAGACGCCTTCATCATTCAGCTGCATCAAGCCTCCATCTTTAACGATATCCGAAGGCATACCGCCCGTCTCAAATGCGGTCATAAATACTTGCTTTCCAACTCCGCTGCTTATCTTCCCGCTTTCGATCAATTCCAGCAAATCGGCTATATGATGTGGTTTGATTCGTATATCTTCAATCTCCATACCGCTTTGCTTTAAGCATTCCTGCAATACGCCCATCAACAGATTGCTGACGCCTTTAGCATTGCAGCCCTGATTTACGCTCGATTCAAAAAGCTCCGCGAGGGCTCTGCTGCCGGACATCTGAAAGGCATCATATTCATTCAGGCCATATTTATCTATATATATTTGTTTGCGTTCGTCTGGCAGAACCGGCAATGCACATCTCAGTTCCGCAATATGCGATTCCGAAAGCTCTATTTCGATAAGATCGGGTTCCGGAAAGTATCTGTAATCATGCGAATATTCCTTATCACGCAACGGATGCAGCGAACCGTTTGTATCATCATAGCGTAATGTCTGTTGCAAAACCTCTCCACCGCTATCCAAAATACCCGCCTGGCGGTCGATTTCGGCCTCAATACAGCCGACTATGGATCTAAACGAATTCAAATTCTTCGTTTCCGTCCTTGTGCCAAGTTTTTCCTGGCCCTTTTTCTTTAGCGAAATGTTTACATCGCACCTCAGCGAACCCTCTTGCATCTTACAATCGGACACCCCAGTATATTCGCATATGGCCTTTATCTTCTCAACAAATGAGCGCGCCTCTTGCGCCGAAGATATATCCGGCTCTGTCACGAGTTCCAAAAGAGGTATGCAGCAGCGGTTCATATCCACGCATGTATATCCATCCATATGATTTAGTTTGCCCGCATCCTCTTCCAGATGGATACGCAATATTCTTACCCTTTTCGTACCCGCTTCGGTCTTAATATCTACATGGCCATTTGAGCATATCGGAGCGTCAAACTGAGAGATCTGGTAACCCTTCGGGAGGTCTGGATAGAAATAGTTCTTCCTGTCCATCTTGCTAAAGTGCGCCAAAGTGCAGTTGACAGCAAGCCCAAGCGTTGCCGCGTAGTCAACCGCCTTCCTGTTCATTACGGGCAAAGCTCCCGGCATTCCTGTACAAACAGGGCAGCACTGGGTATTCGGCTCCGCTGCAAATTTTGTTGAACATGCGCAAAACAACTTGCTTTCAGTTGCCAGCTCTATATGTATCTCCAAACCTATAACTACATCATAATCCATTTCATTCACCATTAGCCATGCCGGGCCTTATGCCCTTAAAACCGCTTATGCTTTCATAGCCCGAAGCCATCTCAAATAATTCAGATTCACCAAATGCCTTTCCGATAAACTGGATGCTGACCGGCATGCCTCCAATAAATCCGCATGGAACGCTTACCGCAGGCAAGCCGGCGATATTGACCGAGACCGTGTATATATCGTTCAAATACATCTCAGTCGGATCGACCTGCGGTTTCCCCAGCTTAAACGCAGGCGTAGGAGTGACAGGCGAAAGTATGCAGTCGCAGTATTCAAAAGCTTTCCGAAAATCCCCGCGGATCAAGGTGCGAAGCTTAAGCGCTTTATTATAATAGGCATCGTAGTATCCCGAACTTAGAACAAACGTTCCTAGCATTATCCTTCTTTGCACCTCCGCGCCAAACCCCTCGCTGCGGGAAAGGACATACATATCCTCAAGGCTTTCCGCCTTTGCCCTGTATCCATATTTTACGCCGTCAAACCTCGCAAGGTTTGCACTTGCTTCCGCGCAAGCGATGATATAATACGCGGCGAGGCTCTTATCTATACCCGGCAGAGAGATCTCAACGATCTCGACACCGTTCTTCTGCAATGTTTCGGCGGCATTTAGTACACTTTTTTTCATATCGGCATTCAAGCCTTTCAGGTATTCCTTTGGTAAACCCACTTTCTTGCCGCATATATCCCTTCCAATGCTTTCGGAATAATTCGGATGAATAATGTCCGCGCTGGTAGAGTCCTTCGTATCATAGCCGCTGATGACGTCCATGACTTCTGCCGCGTCCTCAACACATGAAGCCAATACCCCTATTTGGTCTAACGATGACGCGTAGGCTACAGCGCCATATCGCGAAACGACTCCGTATGTCGGCTTGACGCCAATCGTCCCACAGAAAGCAGCAGGCTGGCGGATAGAACCGCCGGTATCCGTGCCCAAGGCAGCGGGTACGGTGCCAAGCGCAACAGCGGCTGCGCTTCCACCGCTGGAGCCACCGCAAGTACGCTCCGCGTCCCATGGGTTACATGTTTTTTTGAAGAAGGATGTTTCGGTAGAGCTTCCCATAGCAAATTCGTCTAGATTTGTCTTTCCGACTATTACCGCGCCGTTTGCCTTAAGCTTCTCTATTACTGTCGCGTCATACGGGGAAACAAAGTTTTCGAGCATCTTGCTTGCGCAGGTTGTGCGGATCCCTTTTGTCATTATATTGTCCTTAATGGCGATAGGGATGCCGCAAAGCGGTGGCGCATCGCCGCTATCCAGCATTTTTTGAGCCTGCCTGGCCATTTGCAGCGCTTGCTCCTGGCATACAGATATATACGCGCCTATACAGGCATCGAGTGTATTTATTCTGTCCAAACAACCTTCCGCTAACTCGCGGGCTGATATCTCGCGCTTTCTAAGCAAATCCCCTAGCTGTTTAATATTTTTGTTGAATATCATTTTGACCCCTGTATCACCGTTGGTACTTTTATATATTCGCCGTTTACGTCGGGCGCATTTTTGAGAAGATCCTCCCTTGGCATCGAGTGAGCCATTACATCTTCCCTGGTAATATTGCGCGCCTCAAATATCTGCGTAGTCGGCGCCACATCTTTCAATTCTACGCCATCTAAAGTTTGCGCAAAGTCTATCATTTTCTGCATGGAAGCAATGATTTCATCGCGCTGTTCCGGATATATCTTTAATTTTGACAGCGAAGCTATGTGCTCCAGCATTGCGTGGTCCAGTTTCATACGCTTGCCTTTCATGTAACAATTTTTTAGTCATTTATGCCAGAACTATTCTAACATCATTTAAAATTAGTATCAATAAAATCCTTGCTGTGCTTTTTACACAAAACAGCCGCATTGAGATCAATTGCTCCTGCGGCGGTTTTTCCATGATATCATGCCAAATGTTTACCGGTATGTTACTGCATAGACCGTTTTTAATCCAGTTGAGCGAATCCCTCGCCCATGACTTCGCGGGCATCTGCCTTTATCAAAAAAGCATGCCTGTCTATATCCTTGACTAAACTCTGCAGCGTAGCGGATTCGGAAGCCCCCTGAACAACGCACAGAAGGGTATGACCACTTGTACCGGTATACATGCCCCTGCTTCCCAGCGAAGTCACCCCCCGCGAAAGTTTCTCCATTATAGTCTGAGCAATTTTTTCATGCTCGCGCGATATGATGAAAAAAGCCTTTGCGTTATTAAACCCGGATACCACAAGATCGATGATTTGGGTGGATATAAATACGGCCGCCAGCGAATACAGCGCCTTTTCCGGACTGATAAATATACCCGATGCTACTATGACGAAAAAATCAACAGCAAAGATAAGCCTGCCGACGCCAAAATGCTTAAACCGTAACTTTAGCAGTCTTGCCATTAGATCGGAGCCGCCCGTTGTACTGTTTACCTTTAATACTATCCCCAAACCGAGCCCCAGGACCAGTCCTCCATATACGCAGCTAATTATCGGATCAGACGTTATTTTCATCTCCGGAATTATACCGAGGAAAAGCGAAAACAATGCCGTCGCAATGACCGATTTTACGCTGAACCACCCGCCTAGAAGCTTTATAGCAATTATTGCAAGCGGCAGGTTCATAACGGCGACAACTATCCCGATTGGAAATCCCAGGCGTATATGCAAAATCGTAGCTATTCCACTGAACCCGCCCGAGGATATTTCCGCTGGTACAAGAAAAAAATTGATGGCGCATGCAGCTATGGCCGCGCCAACAATAATAAACAATAATTCTTTTAAGTATTTTCTTTTCAAAGCAATACCTCCGCCATGAATATATATTTATTCTATCCAATGGCGTCGATTATATCAGCAGCGCACATTAAAGCTTATCTGCAGCGCTTTATCCACTTCCTTCATTTTGACCGAATCCAAATGCCCGATTTTATCCGAAAGTCTCCGCTTATCTATCGTCCGTATCTGTTCCAGCATTATAATAGAATCCTTTGGCAAACCGTCACTATCCTCTATGCATATATGGGTCGGCTGCCCGGTTTTTTTATTTATTGATGTAATAGCCGCAACTATTATTGTCGGCGAATACCGGTTGCCTATATCATTCTGTATGACCAAAACCGGACGCTTTCCTCCCTGTTCCGATCCGAATACCGGATTAAGATCGCAATAAAAAATATCTCCTCTTTTTATCATTAGGCTATCTCCTAGCTTTGGGTAAGAAACCTCATGAAACAACTTCGTCGATTATCTCTCCCCAATACATTTATATGTAAATTTACATATGTATGCGTCCCAATACATGATATGCCTAAATGCAAAAATGTGTACGAATCCGGATAAAAGATGCACGTTAAACTGGTACCGAACGATAAAAGCCCGTATATATTTATATATACGGGCTTTGTAATACCGAATACCAGCGTTTCAGCTGTTATAACCGCTCCGCTTCACTCCAAAGATCCGGTCAAAGAATCCGTTCGTTTTATTTACGATTGCGCCTATAGGCGTATCTCCAACGGGAAGGTCTTTATATATCTTCCAATCGAATATATTGAAATACAGTTCCTTTCCAGTTTCCGATATCAATCCTACATACAGTTTTCTGCCGTCATAATAGATACCGCCCTTTTCCACATACATCCCTGCTTCTTTGGTTATCCATTCCATATTGGCATCTATGATATCATATGGATTTCCAAAACGATTGTAATCCATCAGCATATCCTTTGAAAGATGTGCGGAAATGACGATCGACGAACTTTCCGCTCCGTTCTTAACAAGGAAAATATATGCCGTCTTCCCTCCGTGGAAAGCTTTAGTTTCAATAGGGGCACTTTCCAATACAGCATTTGGCCAAAAGTAACCTATCCCGCTTTCTTTTATCTCCGCAAATTGCTTTTTCGCCTCCGCATACGCCTGGTTCTCGTCGATCTCTTTGCCCGGAACCGCCTGCCACGAAAGGGCAAAAAGCAGTATTGCAATTAAAAACGGTACCGCCCAACTAAACAGATACCAATGTTTATTCTTCATCTAAACTGTCCTGTCCAAATCATTATTAAGATATTTTATTATACATACATGCCATAGTTATTTCAAACTGGCCAAAAACTTGTTATTATTGTTACATGAAGTTTTCAATACGTTTTCTTGAAGGTGAATATTGCATAGCCAAACTCAAAAACCCGCCTGTAGAGTTCCCTCCCTGCGGGTTTTGCACCTATGCACAAACGCATAGCGAGCTTTCTTTGGCATGTTTATACAAGTACGCTCCCAAGACAGCCGATAAGATCGAACGAGACTATTGCCTGTTTTTCATCGAAGGTGTTCTGGATTTTTCATTGACAGGAGTTTTGGCGGGCATCCTTGATGCTCTTAGGGATGCAGGTATCCCAGTACTTGCTTTTTCCACATTTGACACTGATTATATAATGATAAAGCAAAGCGAAGTGAATAACGCCCTGCGTATCCTATTGGACAATGGCTATGCTATCAATCAAAACTATGTACCTGCAGGAGTGAAAAATTGAGATAATCGCAAGATACGGGCTGATAAAACACACGGTCTATCACACCGCAAAACGCCTTATCCAGGGTTTTGCCATGCAGATGCCCGTAGACTACAAGACGTACGCCATAATCAGAAAACAATTTGGTAAAGCCGGACGGCTCTCTTTTTTCATTAAATGGGGGGTAATGCATCATGCAAACTTCCGGTATGCATTTCGCGCTTTTAAGCGAAAGCTCGAGCCGGGCGATCTCCCGTTTATATATCTTCCCGTCTTCTTCAGAATAATTGTATCCGGAAGGGCATGTCCACCCGCGTGAACCGCAAATGGACATACCTCCTATTTCAAAGCTGTTGTTTTGTAGCGCATACATATGCTCAGGCAGCATTTGGCAAACCTTGGAATATGATTGCCACCAATAGTCATGGTTGCCTCGCAATATCAGTTTTTTCCCCGGCATCTCACTTACAGAATTAATATCCGGCAGGGCATCCACCGCCTTCATAGCCCAAGACAGATCACCCGGTAGCAAAACAAGGTCATCCTTAGAAACAAGTTCCTGCCATGAAGATTTTATCTTTTCCCAATGCAAATACCAATTATCGCCAAAAATATCCATCGCCTTGTTATCGACGGTGGATAGATGCAGATCACTTATAGCATATATTTTCATCAAATAATCCTGCCCCCACGGCTAAATCGGGCAAACGCCCATATCAATAATCCGAATCCTCATTTTCATCCTCGGAAGGATCCCGGTACTCTTCCTCTTCAATATCCTCGTCTTCATCATCCATGCGCAGAGCTTCATCTATTTCCTCAAGCTCATTTTCAGGGATATCCCTGTTCAGGTCTATGTCTATCTCCTCAAGACCGGATACTTCGTTCATCTCAAGATCATCCTTGCTTTCCTCTAAAGCAGCTAGTTCCACGCTCTCCTGCCTCTTTTTCTCGCGCATACAGAAAATGCATAGTTCCTCATTCCTTACAACCGGGTGTTCATTGCATTCCGGGCATAGATCTATCTGTTCTTCGGAGTCCTTTTCCCTGCGCATTTCCTTTTTGCAAACATCGCAATATACTTCGGTATCGTTCATATAGTTGAGTTCGCATCTCGGGCATTTTGTCAAAGCCATTTATTTGCCTCCGGCATATAATTTAATAAGCTTGCGGAAAGATATCCGTATACTTTCCGTATCGCTTTTATATTCTATTAAGATCACAAATAATTATTCCACTGATTCAAATATAATTATGCGCAGGACAAATTGGCCTGTCAAGGCAAAAACAGTTAATTTAATAAATTTAAATATTCTCTTTTAGGAATCGACAGAAAATTATAGCGGGTCATGTCGAAAAACTCACAGGTTACTTTGCTATGTCAATATAATGCTGTCAAAGGCATCTAGCAACCTCTGTTTACCGTGCCTTTCAACAGCGGAAAACGGTATTATGTCGCATGACTCCGGCAGGCTGAGTGTCTTTCGTATATCCCGCAGATGTGTTATCCATTTGCTCTTGGCTATCTTGTCACATTTGGTCGCGACTATTGTAAAGTCATATCCAAAATGCCGTAACCAAACACACATCTGTATATCGTTCAGGCTGGGCGCATGGCGCATATCCACAAGCATTATAATATGGCAAAGCTTTTCGCTGCTCTGCAAATATGATTCGATCATCTCTCCCCATCTTGCCTGTTCCGTCTTCGATGCTTTGGCAAATCCATATCCCGGGAGGTCTACCAAAACAAATAATCCATTTATTTCAAAGAAATTCAAAAGCCTCGTTTTTCCGGGGGTATTGCCTATCTTAGCGAGCTTATTGTTGTTGGTTATACAATTGATAAGAGAGGATTTCCCAACATTGGACCTGCCTACTATCGCAACCTCGGGCAAACCCGTCTCCGGCGCTTCCGATGCTTGCGCCGCGCTTTTAAGGAAAACTGCTTTCTTAATATCCATATTGCCCCTCAGACTTTCGAATACCTTTGTTTTACATAGGTATGTAAATATCCGCGATAATCCTCCAAAATGCCTTCCATATTACCCATAGTTGTACAGGCATTTATCGATTCCCTTATTTTGGTAGCATTTGCAAGACCTTTGATATACCATGCCACATGCTTGCGCATCTCCAAAACCGCCCGCTTTTCGCCCTTATCCTCCAGCATCATCCTTGCGTGCAAAAGCGCGGTATCCAACCGTTCGTCCGCGTCAGGCGTATTGTATGGCTTCCCATCCAGATGATCCAGTATCTGCCCGAATATCCACGGGTTTCCCATCGCACCGCGTGCTACCATTACACCGTCACAGCCTGTCTGCTCCATCATGCGCTTCGCATCTTCCGGGGCAAACACATCACCGTTTCCAATAACGGGTATATCTACGGCCGCCTTTACTTTGGATATTATATCCCAGTCTGCCCTGCCGTGATAAAACTGCTCCCGCGTCCTGCCGTGTATTATCAAGGCGGAAGCTCCGCTGTCTTGCGCCATCCGCGCAAACTCTACAGCGTTTATATTCTGCTCGTCCCACCCTTTACGGAATTTTGCCGTAACCGGCACGGGAGAGCTCTTTACAACGGAAGCAATTATCTTGGAAGCGAGTCCGATGTCCTTCATAAGCGCGCTGCCTTCGTCGTTTCTCGTTATCTTTGGCGCAGGGCATCCGCAGTTGATATCCAATACCTTGATATCTCCACTGCTTTCGCAAACCGACTTCGCCATATCCGCGACTATCTGGGGATCGGAGCCAAAAAGCTGAACACCATAGTTTTTTCCTTTTTTTCCAAGCAACAACCTGCCCGTGCGTTCACCGCCATAAAAAAGCCCCTTTGCGCTGACCATTTCCGAATAAACCAGCCCACAGGACATATTCTGGCATATCTCCCTAAATGAACTATCGGTAACGCCCGCCATAGGAGCAAGGAATATATTATTGTCTGGAACGAAACCCCCGATATGCATTCCGGCCTAAACGTCACCTCTTGTTTTTACTCTTTGCGGTTGGAGTTGGTTCCGGCGTAGGCGTGGCTTTTTCCGTAGGCTCCGGTGTAAGCGACGGTGCCAATGTCTTTGCCGGGATTATCTCCGGCAAAACAATATCCTTGACCTTCTTCATGCTGTAAATGCGCCAGATACCGTTCGATCTTCTCAACACCAGCTCATATTCAGCGTTTTCCCATTTAGGAGCTTTGTTGGCCTTATCTCCGGATTGTTCGTCCGCCTCAGACTTGTCCGCCGGTTCATACCGCGCATCTATCATCCAAACCCTATCAAGCATTTTTACGGTGGCAACATCCCTATTTGGAGCAAGCCATACCCATTCCATTTCGATATCGTGCATTATCTCGATAACGTTAAAATCCTCATAGCGTTTATCGTTGAGCAGATCATCCTTAAGAATACAGTCCTTGTAAAAATAATTGTTCAATTCGCTCGGTTCAACCTGCTCCATATGCATAACGACCGCTGCGCGCTTCTGCATAGCATCCGCAAGCAACACATATATATTTGAAATATTCGATGAATAGAAAAATGCCAGATTTACAAGTACAACAACAATAACAACGATCAGCGCATTTTTTACAACAAACCATATAAGTCTTAATAAATAGGATAGAGCCTTTGGCATCACAATACCGCCTTTAAATTCTAAAAAGAATGATAACATAATAAGCTTAAATTGTAAAACAACATTACAAAAGCTTTACAGGTTTTACCCAATTAGGCAAACAACGCCAACAAAATCCCAAATACTACAACGATCACCGTGGCTATTATATCCCGCAAAGCAAAATGGCTTTCGCGCATCTTTGTACGGCCGTCCCCGCCTTTATAGCATCTGGCTTCCATGGCCAAAGCGAGTTCATCCGCCCTTCTAAACGCGCTTATAAAAAGCGGAACGAGCAAAGGTATCATGGCTTTTGCGCGCTTGAATATATTGCCGCTTTCAAAGTCCGCGCCCCTTGCCATCTGCGCCCTTTTTATCTTTTCTGTTTCATCTAAAAGTGTAGGTATAAACCGCAGGGCAATAGACATCATCATGGCCATCTCGTGTACCGGAAAACGCACTTTCCTAAGCGGAGACATCAATCTTTCGATACCATCCGTAAGCTCGATAGGCGAAGCCGTAAGCGTCATAACCGTTGCCCCGGCTATAAGGAATACAAGCCTTAAGCCCAGAAAAGCAGCTTGGCGAAGGCCTTCCCTGTATACCTTAATAAAGCCCCATTCAAACAGCATATCCTTGCCGCCAACAAAAAATATATTCAAAACGACCGTAAACACGAGTATAAAAAGCAAAGGCTTCAAGCTTCTCAAAAAATACGAAAAAGGTATCCCCGTAAGAAAAATTACTATTCCGAAAAACACTGCCATAAACGCATATCCATAGAGGTGATCCACCAAAAACACACAGACCATAAACAGCAAAGTAAGAACGATCTTTGTACGCGCGTCAAGCCTATGTATTATGGATTTGCCCGGATAATATGATCCAATGGTGATATTACTTGCCATGTGCACCTCCAAGCAGGGGCTTCAGGTGCGTGCCAAGTTCTTCCATATCGAATATGCCGGACGGCAGGGCAACGCCCCGTTCGCGCAGTTCCTGTGCTACCCGTGCAGCCTGGGGAACGTCTAAGCCATATTCCAGAAGTCTTTTTGATTCATCAAACACCTTGTCCGGCGTTCCATCCAAAACAAGACGCCCTTCGTTCAAGACGCATATACGGCTGGAAAACTGCGCTATATCATCCATATTGTGCGATACCATAATAATGGTTTTTCCCATTTC
>JAVBOF010000031.1:0-10189 GCA_031550915.1 Eubacteriales bacterium
AACGCGCCATATATCGCCGTCATGTTCAATTTTATCTTTGCAATTATCCATTCCATCCTGTTATCGGACCGCTTTGCGCGCGCGCTAAAAGCCGTAGAGCAGGCCAATGTTAGGCTGGAGGAAAAAGTCGCTGAGCGAACAGAGGAACTGACAAAAGCTAATTCAAGCCTTGCCGCTTCAGAAAGAAGCGTAAGGGAAATGGTGCAAAACATATCGCATGATTTAAAGACTCCCATGTCTGTGCTTTCCGTAAACCTTGAAATGATGCAGGAAGAAGACCCCGCTTCCGAGGCTTTCAGGAGGCATATGAACATCGCTCGCAACAAAAGTGCTGATCTGGCGCAGTTGATTGCACGGCTATTCGAAGCCACGCGTATGGAACCGGATAACGCCGCTTATGAACTGACGGCCCTTTCCGTCACATCGCTATTAAACGGAGTGCAAAAAAAATATGGCGACCAGGCTGAAGCGGCGGGCATTAACCTCAACATCAGCTACCGGCAGGATTGCGCAGTTTTGGTGGATGAAAAACAAATTTGGAGCGTGGTCGATAACCTTTTGGGCAACGCTTTTCGCTACACTCCCCCGGGAGGCACGATAAGCATTGCGGCGGAAGAAGAAAAGGACGGCTTTGTGCGCATTACTATTGCCGATACGGGCTGCGGCATAGAACAAAAACATCTTCCCCGTATCTTCGACCGCTATTACAAGGCGGACAAAGCAAGGGGCAAGGATGGCGCGGGGCTGGGGCTGTATATCGTAAAAACGGCGGTGGAGGCTATGGGTGGCGGTATAGTAGTTGAAAGTGAAGTGGGAAAAGGCACAAAAATGACGTTCAAGGTTAGTGCGGGAATTCCATAAATCTTGTTGCCAAATCTATACAGGAAGTGTATAATAAGAATATATTAATAACGATCTTTGGATGCGTGTGACGCCTTTGCGTCGCACGCATTCGGTGTTTTTGGGGTTTCTTGCATAGCGCGAAACCGTTTTGAAAGAAATTAAAGAAAAACGCAATGCATCAATAAGTGATAAATGTCGATTTAATGCAGGTTTCAGGGTTTGAGTGAAAAACCATCGTTCGATGCCCAAACGCAGTTTTGAAAGAAGTTTGCCGCGCGTCGTCAATAGCATGGAAAAACGGCAGAAACAAGAGTCTCTAGGGATTCATATATGGATAATCTTGAAAGAAGTTGTGCAGAGGGGAAAATGTTAATTTAATAAAGGGAGTGACATAATATGAACCAATATCAAAACACCGAAAAGCGAATAGTAAAAAGACTGATGGCACTTACTCTGGCGCTGATGCTGGCATTAGTGGTATTCGCCTTTACGCTGACGGAAACCAAAGCGGCGGGGATAGGTACGCCCGCGCTTGTGAAGAGTACCGGAACCCTCAATGGTACGCAAGTATATTTCGGAAGTTGGGAAGGTAATCCCGTCAAGTGGCATGTTGTTGACGCTGATATAGTCAATAATAATGTTACGCTATGGACGACCACAAGCATAAAGAGCGGCAGATACGCTCGGTTTGATAACGATAGCTGGAATAACGCGGAAATATGCTTTTGGCTGAACGGGCCAATGAGGGCAGACGAGACAGCTGATTTCCTTGGTAAAGCTTTCAGTGCTTCAGAGCGTGAGGCGATGGTGCCAGAATATGGCGTGCCGGATGAAATATATGCAAATGGCAATAAAACAATCGACAGCAGGCAAACGATCGTGTTGCCCTCCGTAGCGGAAATGGGCGCGGGCACAAGTACTGGTACATGGCAAATCAATCAAACAGCACGTGCTGGTGTCGGAAGAAATTATTGGCTGCGCACGCCCGGCAGCGATTCTTTCCTTGCAGCGTACGTCAACACCTTAGGTGTAGTGGAAGAAGTTGGTTTCCATGTCGACACTAATTATTTCAATGTACTTCCGGCCTTTAAATTAAATATGGAGTCCGTCGTCTTAACATCCGCTGCGAACGGAACGAACGGCAAAGCCGCCGCGAACATCAACAACGGGTTTGTTGCCGCTACGCCGCCTTCCGGAGCGGTGAAATTGACTTTGCAATCTGCCTCGCAGACGCTTAACTTATATGCCACTACTGCGCAGTCTACACAAACCGTACCCACAACCGGCGCTCTCTCGTTCAATTTTTCAAACGCGACTGCAGGAAAATACGCTCATTTTGTTTCCTGTGTGCTGGAACAAAACGGCGCGGTGAAGTATTACGCCAAGCTGTCGAGCTGTTATAGCAAAGCCAGCGGTGCGCTTTCCATCCCGCTTTCTGGCGTGACGGACGGAACGTACACGCTCAAAATTTTCTCTGAGGAAGCGAACGGGGATAACCTTACCGACTTTTGCAGCGCGCCTATTACCATGACTCTGAATATAGGCAGTGGAACGGGTACGGTAAGCGCTTTTACAGGCACGGTTCAAAATACTCCAATATTCACCGCCCACCCGCAAGATGTCATCAAAAACCATGGAGAGCCTGCCTCGTTCAGCGTGCAGGTAGTGCCGGGCAACCCGGCAGCTTATACACTTAGGTGGCAGTTGTTAGATGGCGGCGTCTGGACCGATATTCCCGGCGAAACCGGCACCACGCTGACACTGACTGACGTCGCGGCCGGCTCGTCCGGCAGTAAGTACCGCTGCGCGGCTACAAACGCATCAGGGACATCCTTCAGCAACGCCGCGACATTGACGGTAAACGAGGTACAAGTTTCGTCCATCTCGCTGGATCAAACTGCCAAAACTCTTATAACGGGTGAGTCTTTTACTCTCGCGTCTACAGTTTTGCCTACGAACGCCACCTATAAGGATGTGGAATGGCGCTCTGATAACGAAAGTGTTGCTACGGTAGATTATTCCGGCAAGGTTACGGCAGTGGGACAGGGCAACGCTACCATCACGGTCTATGCGCTGAACGGGGCGTGGTCGGCGGATGGACTCACTGACCAATTGTATCATGCTACCTGCGCGGTGACTGTGCCCGCGCCTTCATATACTCTCTCCGTAGTAAACGGAACAGGCGGCGGCAGTTTTCATGCTGGTGCGACGGCAAACATTGTAGCCAGCCCCGCGCCCTACGGGCAGGCGTTTGACCATTGGACGAGCGATAACGGCGGCGTTTTCGCCAATGCGTATAGCTCCAGCACAGTGTTTACGGTGCCCGCAGCAAACGTCACTGTAACGGCGCTTTACAAAGCCGCAAATATCACGCCTCCTCCGCCTCCCAAAGTCGACCCGATTAGCAACGGTATCATTAAAGGAGACGGCGGTGTGCCTGGTGGCAAAGTGGAGGTTAAGTTCCCGGACGGCACAGCAAAAACAGCAACGGCCGACGCGAACGGCAACTGGAGCATAAATATATCCGCCGCCTCCAGTGTAAGCAATATAACGATAACGCGGTATAGTTTGGACGGCACGCCGCTTGGCAGCCCGGTAAAAATCAATACAACAGTGAAGGCCGCTTCAATAAAGACCATGCCAAGCGTCTACATCGTCGCGGGCAAGAGCATGACGCTGCCGGCTGCGGTGCAGCCCTTTAACGCAACGAATAAGGGCTATAGCTGGAGATCTCCAAGCAGCTCTATCGTGAAAGTGAACAGCGCGACCACGGGCAAGATAACGGCGGGAGCAAAAGCGGCGGGCAAGAAAGTTAAGCTAAAGGTAACCTCCAAGGATGGCAGCAAGGTGGCCTATTGCACTGTCTACGTCGTAAAAAAAGCCGTAGCCATCAAGGGTGTAAGCATTACGCAAACAGGCACGCTCGGGCTTCTCAGGGGAAAAACGCTGCAGATCAAGCCGGTAAACAATCCAAAGAACGCAACAGGTATAATGCCCACGTTTAAATCGAGCAATACGCGTGTAGCGGTCATCGATAAGGCGGGCGTAATCACTGCGCTGAGCAAGGGCAAAGCGACGATTACTGTTGTGGCGGGCAAATACAGAAAGAACTTCGCCCTGCAAATCGGCAATGTTGCGCCAACAAAGCTAACACTGAACAAAAGCGTGTATTCATTAGCAAAAGGCAAGTCATATAAGCTTACGGCAAAATCCTGGACGCCATCGAATACCGATTTAAAGCTACTGACATGGACGACCAACAATAAAAAAGCCGTAACGGTTTCCGGTAACGGCGTGATAAAAGGCGTTGCGAAGGGAAAAGCGACCATAACCGCCAAAACCTGGAACGGCAAAATTGCGAAGTGTGTGGTGAGTGTGAAGTAAGTGATTTGCTGCTAAAATACTGTTGGTATTTAAATTCAAAGATGGTACAAAGGCCAATATATTCGATATTAATAGTGGCACGGATTTAATTTCACTTGCCCTGCCAAGCAAAAAGCTCCATAGTATGGGGCTTTTCGCTTTGATCTGATTTTGAAGATTTGAGCCGGTATTACAAAACAATGGAATCTTTTTCGCCCCAGCGTGATAGAAGTTTTTGGCTGCGGTGTGAATCGCTCCCTTTCCGACATTGAAAAGCCGTTATGGATTTGAAACTTGGAGAAGTATTTGTTAAAATGCTAGCAAATTGTATTTACATTACGAAAGTGGGTTCTAGTTGAAAAAGGGAAACATGATCCTTGGTATTGGTATACTGGTTTTTTCAATTACTCTGTTGATCGACCATATCGCGAGAATCCCTGATTTCGTATCGGGTTTGCTTATAGGCATAGGCGTCGGATTGGAATTGGTGGGCGTCATTTTTTTGTTTCGGAAAAGGCGAAGCCAATAAGTGGCATCTGCGTTCTTGTTTTGTGTTATATTTCAGAGGTACTCGACCGGAACGCTGCACAGACAAATGCAACTGAAAATGTCAGGCCTAAGAGGAACTCACGTAATGAATATCGAAAGCACTGAGCTTTTGTAATTTAAAGAATATCCAGTATTTTAAGGCGGGTATGCAATGATAAATGGATATGAAAAGAATTATTTAGATATACTGCCGGGGCTAAAGCACTGTGATTTTGCGGAATGCGCTCCTAGGCTCGGTTTGCAACCCGCAGACGGTGGCGCGAAGGTCCGCTTTATATGTAGGGACTATCTCATCAGCATCAGCGGCGTAGAACCTTTGGATGGCAAACCAGCAAACAGCAACAATAAAAGCGTATTGGTACATTATGCGCTTTCAAGGGGCGCGGGCGATCCAGAATACAGTTTTGCTCCGCTGTTTCGGCTATCCGGAGCTATTGCCGGCCAAAAAACACCCGGCCATGATATTATGAGCGACCCCCTGCTGCGTGAATTTGCATCGGGATATACAGGGTTTGCGCGCGTAGCAAAGAACTTGGGGGGCGAGTGCGTAGAGGAAGGCCTTTTTAAACATGTTTGGCGGTTTATGCCACTTCCCAAAATACCGCTTCAAGTGGTTTTTTACGAAGCGGATGAAGAATTCCCGGCAGATATCCAAATAATGTTTGACGTAACAGCGCCAAGGTTTCTGGAATTTGAATGCTTGGCTTTTCTAAGCGGATGTTTCGTAAATGCTCTGATCCAGTCAAATCGGAAAGATCACGAGATGTGAAGTCCCACGTTTATAAACAGCGGGCGCAAAGAGATCGATCAGCTTTCATTATAATGCAAAACTGTATTCAGGCATATTCGAATTTTATATTTAAGCCAATAGATTTTTTATCTCCGTATCTGCGTCGCCGCCAAAAAATCCACCATGATAGCTCACTACCTTGTCTATACCTCTGCCCAAAAGCTTGCGCAGGGATTCCTTCGCCTGAACCATATTGGGCGTGTAAACGGCATATGGCAATACAAGCGAACCGTTTTCAACCGGCAACGCATCGCCGGAATCCAGAAGATTTTCTTTCCTGATAAAAAGGCATATATGCCCCTCGGTATGTCCGGGTGTATGGATGACGTCGATTCCACCCATAAACAGCAAAATCTGACCATCGTCAAGCAGCTCATCGGCATCGACGCTGCATATATCGCGCGCCTTGCGCAAATTGTCCAGCCATATTCTTTCGTCGTTATTTAAAGAATCAAAGCGCTCTTCCAAAGCGGCCATTTTCTGCAGCTTTACGCTGCCATTTATATATTTTGCGTCGTCTTTATGCACAAGGACGCGTATTTTAGGAAATCTGCCTTTCAAATCCTTTACGCAGCCGATATGATCCACGTCCTGATGGGTCAGCAATATATAAGTCAGAGCCGCGGCGTTATAACCTTTTTTTTGCATCTCTTCTATCAACAGATCTGTGCAGCCGGGAAAATGCGTATCTATAAGCATCATTCCGTCATCGCATGACAAAACCAGCGGATAGGTTGTTCCATACTGGCTCGTAACGCTGAGCATATCTATTCCATCGCAAATTTTCATATATCCTCCATTCCAGACACCCTTTATTGCTGCTATAATGTATTTAGTTTTTTATAAAGAGGGGTAATCATCTTTGAACATGCTTGTATACGGCGAAAAGACCCGTACGGCTGTCAGCCGGGAAAACAGTGTTTTGATAGGGAGCGAAAACGACGCTTTGGATCTTATCGCTGACGTATATTATAACCTCGGCTGCGAACAAATGGTATTATCAGACGCGAACTTTAGCCCGGAGTTTTTTGATTTAAAGACTAAACTCGCAGGCGGGGTCCTACAGAAATTTACCAACTACCATATGAAGCTGGCAATAGTTGGCATATTTGATAAATACAATAGCAAAAGCCTTAACGATTTCATCTATGAATGTAATAAAGGCAATGATATTTTCTTTGTTGAGAATACCGAATCCGCCCTTTTAATGCTAAAGACGGATCATACCTGAGTAAACTTCGGCAAAAACGTTTCCGGTTCTTTCCTGGCCTTGTATTTCGCTTCAAAGCTCACTTTTGCAGCCATATACAGCGTTCCTTTGAATACCCTCGCGTTTTGCGGACAAATATTGATGCAGGCTGCACATGATATACATTTTTCCTTGTTCGTTTCCTGCGGCAACCTCTCAGGTATGGCCGCCGTTGGACATATCTCAGAACATCTGCCGCAGTGGTTGCAACGCTTTGTCGTATCCGGCTTTACCGGCACCTTACCCGGATGTCTGAAAGGCTTTTTCCCCTTGATATGCAGCTCTGGCTTGATTCCGGAAGAGAAGGCTTCCAAATAAGAAGCGCACGAATTTGCAAATACCCTTATGAGGTTCCGGTCGTCCCTGTCCGGCCTTTGCTTTCCAACGTTCGGGAAGATCGAATGCTGAGTTGCGAACGCCCCCGCGGCTATTGTAACGAATCCATGCTCCTCTAAAAGCTCACAAAGTTCCAGCAAAGCATCATCATATTCCCTGTTGCCGTAGGATACAACTGCAATCACCGGAGTATTGTTCCCCTTTAGCTTTCTAAGCTGGTCTATGCAAACCGGATGCACCCTGCCAGAATAGACCGGCATACCTATGATAAGAAGGTCATCCTCCCTCATGGTTAGCCCTTCGCCAAAGCCCGCGCGTAAAAGGTCAACGGTAGAACGTTCTCCGTTCATACACGAAAGAATATCCTCAACTATCATCTTCGTCGTACCGGCAGGGCTGAAAAAAACCCCCACAACTGATTTGCAATGCATTAAACTTTCACTCCCCAAAATATCTCAATACAAGTCGTTGAAAATATTTTATCATATAGAATTACATCGTTCAAATTAAACCATACTAAGAACTGTGGTGGAAATCATTACATTTTAATTTCAAACTCTCAATGAATAAAAAGTTAATGCAGTAAAATAATATTAGGGCACGAATTAAATTCCAGATATAATACAATATGCAAACAGCAAGGAGGAAGCCAAGTGAAAGCCACGGGTATTGTTCGCAGGATAGATGAGCTTGGAAGGGTAGTCATTCCAAAAGAAATAAGGCGTACTTTAAGGATAAGGGAGGGAGATCCCTTAGAAATATTCACAGACCGCGACGGTGAAGTCATATTAAAAAAATACTCCCCTATTGGTGAAATGAGCGAGTTTGCAAAGGGTTTTACAGATTCATTGAACCAGATATTCGGGCATATCGCCGCACTTTGCGATAAGGATACTATAATATCGGTCAGCGGTTCGCAAAAGAAGGAGCTTTTAGATCAGCCGCTTAGTAAAGATCTTGAGCAGGCAATATCCGGCAGAAAGCCTCTTATATTGAACCGGGGCGGCAGCCGAACTTTCGGGATCGCAAAAAACGAAGACCCCAACAGCTATTCTGCACAGGTGATCTCGCCGGTACTCTCCGATGGCGACGTGATCGGCGCAGTAATGCTTTTGAGTAAGCAGGATGATATAAAGATGAACGACAGCGAGTTGAAAGCAACGCAGATAGCCGCAGGCTTCATCGGTAAACAGATGGAGCAATAATATTAAACCGGTAGTAAAGCAGTCCCGAAGGAAGGTCTCATCAGCACATTCTTCGGGTCTGTTTTTTATTTTGAAAAAATAGCCTTCATAATTTTCGATTGCGTTTTATTGCGTATATTGTATAATATTAAAATGTACGGGCAAGATTTGGTTTGCTTTTTTATTTTCGTCATATCTGCCCGCGACGATCGCAATCTTATTGACACAGCTATATTTAGGAGGAAGATATGAAAAAAATAGTAAGTATTTGTTTGATCCTTTGCCTGGTATTTACCGCGGCAGCATGCTCCGCGGCAGGCACACCGGAGAAGGCGGCAGCTTCGGCCATACCTTCGGATACCGTCGTTCAGCAGCCGTTGCCTGATACCGAAAGCGAATCCAGCCCTGCGGAAGCCCCGGCTTCAGATGCAGCACCGGCTTCGGATGCAGCCCCCGCTTCAGACGCGGCAGCTCCGGCAGCAGACGATTCACTGAAGTACATCCAGGATAAGGGCGAGATCATAATGGGTCTCGACGATGCATTCCCGCCGATGGGCTATCGCGATGAAAAGAATGAGATCGTAGGATTTGACGTAGATATGGCCAACGAAGTTGCCAAAAGGCTTAACGTAAAACTTAAGCTGCAGCCTATCGATTGGAACGCGAAGGATCTCGAACTGAGCAGCAAGAACATTGATGTCATCTGGAACGGCTTCACTATTCTGGAAGACAGGAAAAAGACAACGTTGTTCAGCACGCCATATATGAACAATGAACAAATCCTTATTGTGAAGGCTGATTCCCCCGCCGCCGATAGAAGTTTCTTCAAGGGCAAAAAAATCGGCATACAGGCTGGTTCCAGCGCGCAGGCCGCTGTTGAAGGCGATGCGGAATTCAACGCTTCTATCGGCGAAAAAGTCGATTTCAAAGATAATGTAACCGCTTTGATGGATCTTGAGGCCGGTAGGGTCGACGCCGTAGCCATGGATTCCATCGTTGCCAATTATAACGTTACGAAACAGGCCGGCAAATTCAAGGTGCTTGCAGATGCCCTTTCAACAGAAGAATTTGGGATAGGATTCCGCCTCGAGGACAAATCATTCTGTGATGCGGTCAATAATGCCCTCGCGGATATGAAAGCGGATGGAACTTCCAAGACAATTTCTGAAAAATGGTTTGGTAAGGACGTTACTAAATAAACGAATGATATAGACCGGTGGTTTTATAATGCGGGACAAGACATTGTCCCGCGTTATAAACTCACGAACGGGGAAAACAGATGCAGAATTTTATGGAAATCTTATACCAGCTGCTTCCGGGCATGTTGAAGACTCTGGAATTATTCTTCATTCCGCTCGTTATTTCCTTGCCGCTCGGTTTCTTCTTATCCTTGGTGGCAAGGTCTCGTATCGCTCCTTTTCGATGGCTTGTCAATATCTATGTTTCAATAATGCGCGGAACGCCACTGATGCTGCAGATTTTATTTATCTATTTCGGCCTGTATTTTATCTTCGGGATCGCATGGGACAGGTTCGTCGCAGGATTGGTCGCTTTAACTGTGAACTATGCGGCTTATTACAGCGAAATATTCCGCGGCGGTATAAACTCAATGGAAAAAGGCCAATACGAAGCGGCCGAAGTCCTTGGGCTGACGCGAGCGCAGACCATGCGAAGAATAATACTGCCTCAGGTCATAAAGCGTTGTATCCCGGCCATCGGCAACGATGTAATTAACCTTGTTAAGGATACTGCGCTTGTAATGGTCATATCGGTCGTTGATGTGATGCGTATAACCTACACTATCGTTTCGCGTGAGTCCTCGCCGGCGGCTTTTTTGAACGCGGCGGTCTTCTACTACGTTTTCAACGCGCTTGT
>JAVBOF010000135.1:0-9017 GCA_031550915.1 Eubacteriales bacterium
ATATAAAATATTCAATTATTATGCAACCTCATGCTTGAACCCCATTCAAGTACGCACAAGAACTGCGCCACACCCAGATATAAAATATTCAATTATTATGCAACCTCATGCTTGAACCCCATTCAAGCACGCACAAGAACTGCGCCATATCAGTGCATGCATTTCTCATGATATCCATATAGTAGAATAGCTTTTTGTATTGTTAATGTCAAGTTTTTTTACCCCGCCTAGCGGGCAAATGTTGCAAATTTACTTTTCAAATTTGCTTTTTGGGTGTAGTATATAACGGTTGAGAGGGGTTGCTTTTATTGATGGACAGGATATCCAAGATACCAAAGAGCTATTTGATTTTTCTTATAGCAACGGCAGTATATGCAATAGGCATGGGATTTGTAGATAACACGCTATCCAATTATTTTAGTGAGGTTTATCACGTAAATGCCGCGCAGAGGGGTTTTATTGAGTTTCCGAGAGAGCTGCCGGGAATGCTTTGCCTTATCTTGATAGCGGCGGTATCCTTTCTTGGCGACCTTAAGCTGATGATAATATCTCAGGTGCTTACAACCGTGGGTATCCTTATGCTTGGATTGTTTACACCGACGTTTGCATTTATGCTGGTATACCTGTTTATCAATTCTGTTGGGCTGCATCTGGCATTACCTTTAAGCGATTCCATTGCCCTTTCGTTGATTGAGGAAGAGAAAAAAGGCAAGCGTATGGGGCAAATTAACGGGGTCAGGACTGGCTTTGCGATGGTTGCCGGAATAATCGGCTTCTTTTTCTTCAAATACGGGATATTTCGCTTGGATACTACCGTCAGGTGGGTTTTCATATCTGCAGCGATACTTTTTGCCATAACATGTATATTATTCGTCATGCTTCATAAAATTGTCCACAACGATATCGTCAAGCCGCGCAAAAACAGGCTATTACTAAAAAAGAAATTTAAGAAATACTATATGCTATCCGTCGTATATGGCACACACAAGCAGATAATCTTCGTTTTCGGACCTTGGGTATTGATCGAACTTTTGAGCTTTGGCGCCGATTATCTATCGCTATTTGCCGTGATAGGCGCGGCCGTAGGCATGGTATGCCTGCCGATAATCGGGAAATGGGTCGATAAATTCGGCATCCGTAAGGTGCTTATCTGGGAAGCGGTTTCAAACATAGCTATCTATGTAGTTTACGGCATACTCGCGGGAGGATTTGCCGACAATACGATAGCAAAGATAGGGCTGCCGGTGATAATAGTTTGCGCAGTGTTCGTTGTGCAGAAGATGGCCTTGCAGATGAGCATGGTCCGCACGATGTATGTAATGCGCATCGCCGACTCACCGGAGGAGGTCACGCCTACGCTTTCCGCGGGCGTAAGCCTGGATCATTTGACTTCCATAATCATAGCCCTTGCCGGCGGCTGGGCATGGAATATGTTTGGTCCGCAATACGTGTTCTATTTTGCTGTGCTTATGACGATCGGCAATTTGATAATAGCGTGGACGCTTAAGAAGGATATGATCGAACCGCGTACCGGTGATGATGATGTACTTTTGGATATTGAATGAGTGCATCTTCTATATGTTTTGCCGTAGTCAGCTATAAACCGGAACTGATAATAACTGCAAGCGCAAGTACCGCTATCGCAAGGGATTGCGCGTAGCGATCCACTTCATCGATAGATGGCTAATAAAAAAAGGCTTTAAAAGCCTTTTTGTTGTTTCCGTGCACTGGATTTGAATATGGTTTTGATTAAAAGTTCACATTACGCCTGCTTTTTTCAGGTTTTCCTTTTTATATGATTCAAGCAGGCATTCCAGCGAGGACAGGAAAGATAAGCAATGCTCTTTTGTTACAGCTCCCATATTTGCTACCTGGAATACGCCCATATCATAATATTTGCCTTTGCCGGGGTATACAACATAACCTTCTTCGCATTCCATACGCAAAACGAAATCCTCAACATCTATATACTTCGGCAGTAAGATGGAAGTAAGCGTGTTGGACATGTGGCTTTCATCCTGTATCAAAAGCTTTAATCCCAGCGCCTTGACACCATCGCGGATGATATCCGCGCATTCCCGATATCTTTTGAGCTGCCACTCCATGCCTTTATCCAATAGGTTGTTCAGCGCGACGTTTGTGGCCCAAAAAAGCGTTACGTTTGGGGTGTTTGGCGTTTGGCTGTGTTCCTTCGCGAAATTGTAGTGCCTGAGCAGATCGAGACAGACGCATTTGCTTTGGCTGGGGTATATTGTGCTTAACATGCTTTCCTTCGCGCATATAAAAGCCGAGCCGGGAAAGGCGCCAAGCCCCTTGCCAGCGACGCCGGTGATTATATCGATATTCTGGCGTACAACGTCTATATCCTCGGAGGCCGTTGCACTGACCCCGTCAACGAAAAAGACCAGACCGTGCTTCCTGCATAAATTGCCTATATCGTAAACTGGGTTTATCATGCCGGAGCTCGTTTCATGGTATACCATACACAGGAATTTTGCATCGGGTTGGGATTCTATATACCTTTCTACCTTGCCGGCATCGGGATATTCACCCCATTCAAACGAAGGCTTCCTGACAACGATCCCGTAGTTGCACATTATCTCTTCCAGCCTTTCACCAAAGGCTCCGTTCGAAATCAGGATACCCGTATCGTTTTCCTTGAAGAGGGATGATATAACGGATTCGTTTGCCGACGTACCCGAACCTGAGATAATCAGGGGATAATACGTATCGTCGGCGCGGTACATACGTCTTATCTTCTTTTGTATATCTTCAAACATTTCAGTAAATATTGGGCTTCTATGGCCTATATCGGGATGCATCAGCGCCATGCGCACACTTTCTTCCACCATGACGGGGCCGGGGCAGAGCAGAACCTGAGGTTTCAAAAACTAATCCTCCAAAATATAATTTAATATTATTATTTTAACATATATATTTTTTCATAACCGTTAAATTATATACTTTTCTATCGAAAATCGATGTTAATATATGTTATAGCCACATAAAAAGTTGAAGCTTGCCGGAAAAGGAATAAGAGGATAAAAATATACAAGGGACGATAGTTTAGCGATGTTAACGGCAAATTCGCTTATTTGACTTTTTTTGCAGGCAAGTGTTATAATTCTGCATTATATAACGATAATAAAAATAGGGAATCTCTGCACTTTTACAGGAAAAGACCCAAATTATTTCAACCTAATATAATATGGAGGAATGATCTTTGCCGATTATTTTTTTGGTTTTTGCATTCGCATGTATGATCTTGGCGTTTATGATGGAAGGCGGGCATCTTAGCGGCCTATGGGGTTCGACTGCTTTCATCATCGTTATTGGCGGGACGATAGGCGCAACGGCGCTATCTTCGAGGATGGCGGATCTTAAGCGTATGGGTAAGGCTGTTAAATTAGCCTTTTTTGGCAAGGATATCAACCTGGTCAACGATATAAAAACGCTGGAAGGTTTCAGCAAAAAGGCGCGGAGGGACGGCCTGCTCGCTTTGGAACAGGAATTGAACGCGGAAGGATTGGACGAGTTTATCAGGGACGGATTGAGCATTATGATAGACGGAGCCCATCCCGACTTTATAAAAGCGTATCTTGAAATTGTTGTAGATGAGATCAATCTGCGCCATAAAGGCGTAATAGCGATATTTGAGGCGGCGGGCGGATACGCGCCGACGATGGGTATCATCGGTACGGTCATGGGGCTTGTACACGTTCTATCCAACCTCAGCGACCCATCTACGCTTGGCGGATCCATCGCCGTTGCGTTCCTTGCAACGCTGTATGGTATTGCGACGGCAAACCTCATTTGGCTGCCCATCGGCGCGAAACTCAAATCTATGGACGCGGCGGAATCGAACCAGAAATATATGCTTATGGAGGGCATACTATCCATAGCGAATGGAGAAAACCCGACCATGATGCTGAACAAGATGAAGGTATTCCTGCCAAAAGACCAACTTCGCGATTTTGATAAACTTATGGCTAAAGGTGAAGAGAAATGAGCAAGAGAAAGCATGATGAAGGCCACGTCAACCACGAACGCTGGCTTATTTCCTATGCTGATTTTATAACCTTGCTTATGGTTCTCTTTGTTGTTATGTACGCGATGAGCAATGTGGACGCCGCAAAATATAAGCAGCTTGGCGCTTCGCTTTCCACCGCTTTTATCGGCGAATATGCGGGAAGCAGGCTGATAGAATCTCCGATAACACCGATCGACGACAGCGGAAAGGACGCGGCTTTGCGCACGCCTACACCGCAGCAGCAGGCAGAGGAGCAAAGGGCTTTGGAGGAGACGAAGGAAAAGCTGGAGCAGTACCTCGAATCGCAGGGCCTGGATATGAAAGTTGAGATGAAGATAGACTCCCGCGGGCTTGTAATAAGCCTAACGGATGCAATATTATTTAATTCCGGCAGGGCGGATATATTGCCGGAATACCGTGACCAGCTTGTGCAGATAGGCAAGGAATTGAACAGGGTAGATAACCTTATCAGGATTGAGGGGCATACGGATTCGGTGCCGATAAAAACGGCGTATTTTCCGGACAACTGGGCGCTTGGGTCTGAAAGGGCGCGCGTTGTAGCGGCTTTGTTTGCTACAGAATCCAATGTCGATCCGGCCAGGATACGCCTTGTAAGCAGCGGGGAATATGCACCTAAGGCCGATAACAAAACAAACGAAGGAAAGGCCTTGAACCGTAGGATAGAGATAATACTTCTTAACAGCAAGTTTAACGTATTGGAAGGCGAGCAAAGCGGAAAGGGTATACTAGACGCGGCAAACGAGCTTGATGCCACGCCTACGCCGGAAAGCGGAACTACGCCCGCAGCAGGGGAGACACCCGCGGCTGGGGAAACGCCTTCTGTAGGGGAACCACAGTTTGCTTCAACGCCTTTGCCGCAGGACGGCGGGGAGGAGAGCGGAAGCGGCGAAGGGAACATCACTTATGAGCCGCCGGAAGAGAATATAGTCAGGTAGAAAGTTTATAGTTAATAGCCGTAGGTAGAAGGTTATAATTAATATGTAGCAGGTGAAAGCTGGCCCGGGTTGATTTCCGGGCTTTTGCATTGCCTTTCGGGTGTTTCGTTGACTGAAGGTGATGGCAGTGTGGAAGATATCCGGCAAGCAAGGCGCGCCCACCGCCAGAAAGCCGGAGGCGATAAAAACGAAAGGGGCCTCAAAAAAACTAAATGGGATAGACTTACGTCTATCCCATTTTCCTTCTATATAGCAGGTGACCCCTGCAACAGAAATTCGGAGCCTAAACTAATTAGTTTACGGCGTCCTTCAAAGCTTTACCAGCTTTAAAAGCCGGAGACTTGGAAGCCGGTATTTTGATCTCTTTCTTTGTTGCGGGGTTGTAGCCCTTGCGAGCTGCCCTGTTGCGTACTTCGAAAGTTCCAAAACCAACCAGCTGAACCTTGTCCTTCTTTTTGAGAGTAGCTGTCACAACGCCTATAAAAGCGTTGACTGCCTTCTCAGCATCCTTCTTAGGGATCTCAGCCTTTTCTGCTATTGCAGAAATCAATTCCGCTTTGTTCAATAGTATGACCTCCTTAGTATTCTTAATGGTTTAATACGCTTAGTT
Organism: Eubacteriales bacterium; assembly: GCA_031550915.1. Classification (GTDB taxonomy): domain Bacteria; phylum Bacillota; class Clostridia; order Christensenellales; family MGBC116941; genus JAVBOF01. The sequence continues at coordinate 5,597 of JAVBOF010000135.1, forward strand.
GTAATTCGCTGACATTCTAACACATATCAACATTAAATTCCAGTACTTTTATGAAAAAATTTTTTAAAAAAGCTTTTATAATCGCATTTTTGCAAAATTATAACCCAAAGAATGGCAAAATTTCAAGAAAAAATTGACTTATTTTTCCTTATTTATATGATAATTATTGCCATCCGAGTAAATTTCTATATTGCCCATTTCGTCGGTTCTTAGTATATAGACACCGTATTTTTCGAGGCTTTCCACGGTCTCTTTATGCGGATGGCCATACGGGTTTTTCTTGCCCGTTGTTATTATGGCGTATGCGGGTGCAACCTCTGAGAGGAATTCACGGCTTGTGGAGGTAGAACTGCCATGATGGCCGACTTTTAAAACATCGGCTTTCAGCTCGTTTTTGAAATTAGCCAGCATATATTCTTCGTTGGCCTTTTCCGCGTCGCCCATGAAGAAAAAGCTGCTTTCACCGAATGTCAGCTTAAAAACGGCGCTGCTTTCATTAAGGTTCTCATATTCCTCCTTATCCGGAGAAAAAAACTTGATACTGCAATATTCCCCGAGCTTCGTTTCCAGCCCGGCCTTAGCCTGCACGATGTTTTTACCGGATCCTTTCAGGTATTCCAGCAGATCGAGATAGGTTTTGCTGGTATGGCTTTGGTTGGGCATATACAGATTATCCCATTCCTTGGCCTTCAAAACCTCTTCCATGCCGCCGATATGGTCGCTGTGCGGATGGGTTGCGATGACCATATCAAGCTTGTTGATCTTGGCTTTCTTCATATATTTAAGTATCTTTTTTGCGTCGGGAGGATCGCCGGCGTCCAAAAGCATGTTCTTCCCGTCCGGTGTGCTGATTATCATACAATCGCCCTTGCCCACTGATACGACAGTTACGCGGAGATCCCCTTCGATCATCTTGCCTTCACTGTCGCTCTTCGTCAGGGTATCGCCATCCCGGAGTGCCAGACCCGCGTCATAGGCGGAGCTTTCGTTATTCAGGCCGGATGTGCTGTCCGGTGCCGTCTCGGAAGCCACGTCCTGCGTATTTTGCATAGTTTGTGAGGGAGCCTCGCCGTTTGCCGGGGAAAGCGGCGTGCAGGCTGCGCAAATAAGCGCGATTATTATAATAATTGGCAGAATTATATTACTGAAAGGCTTTTTCATATTGTTCAACTCCTTTGTCTTTGCTATTATAATATATGGCAGGGCAATATACAAAGAGTTAGTTATTTTTGGGAGAGTTACAATGCGGTTAAGGCTATTTATTTCCGGTATGCAGGATCCTTCATGTGTGGCGCGGATAAACGATTCCGTAAAATCGGTCAAAGGCGTCAGCTTTTCCAGCGTGGATTTCAGCGGAGGGTTCGCGACAGTAGAAACCTATGACAGCCTTATGCAGATTGAGGTATCCAACGCTATCCAAAGCGCGGGATATGACGTGTTGGGATATTATGTACTGCCGTAAGGTAAGGAGTATCATGCCTGATGGATGACGCAAGGATCGTTGTGGGGATGTCCGGCGGGGTGGATTCCGCCGTGGCCGCCTTTTTATTGAAAGAAAAATATTCGGATATCGTCGGTGTATTTATGAACAACTGGAAGGAAACGGATAACGGTATCTGCACGACCGAACAGGATTATGACGATGTTAGGTCTGTGTGCGCTATGCTGGACATACCATACTACACGGTGGATTTTTCCGGCGAATATATGGACAGGGTGTTCTCGCATTTCCTTTATGAATATAAAAACGGCAGGACACCAAACCCGGATATACTTTGCAACAGGGAGATAAAATTCAAATCCTTCCTGAAGTTTGCCGAAAAGCTCGGGGCCAAGAAGATTGCAACGGGGCATTACGCTCGAATAGATGAGAGCGGCGGCAAGTTCCGGCTTTTGAAAGCCAGGGATAAGAGTAAGGACCAGAGCTATTTCCTTTGCGAGCTGGGGCAGGACGCGCTAAGCCGGACTGTTTTCCCTTTAGGAGAAACGGAAAAGACAGAGGTGCGCGATATCGCCGCCAGCCAGGGATTTGTAAACGCCACAAAGAAGGATTCCACCGGTATATGCTTTATTGGGGAACGCAACTTCCGCAGCTTCCTTTCGCAATACCTGCCGGCCCAAAACGGCGATATATATTCTACCGGAGGCGAATTGGTAGGCAGGCATTCCGGATTGATGTATTATACATTGGGGCAGCGCAAAGGCCTTGGTATAGGCGGAAAGGGCAGCGGAGAGCCCTGGTTTGTCGTACGGAAAGACCTTGAGGCAAACCGCCTGATTGTTCAGCAGGGCAAGGATAGCACCTTATTATACTCCAGCGCGCTTGTAACAGAGAGCTTCAATTGGATATCCGGGGAGGCGCCGGAAAAAGTGGATTTTGAATGCACTGCAAAATTCCGGTACCGCCAGCCAGATCAGCAGGTACGCGTCCGAAGGAACGGAGACAGGCTGGAGATAGAGTTTTTGCAGAAGCAGCGCGCCGTTACGCCAGGGCAATACGCCGTACTTTATGACGGTGAAATATGCCTGGGAGGCGGCGTTATAAAAGAAGTTATGCTGTAAAACGGATACCGCTTATGGCAGCGGCATATTTTGGCAATAATTTGAATGGAATAAAATATGATAATGGGAGGCTAAATGAATGGAATTAAAAGGAAGTAGAACAGAACAAAATCTGCGGGATGCTTTTGCGGGCGAATCTATGGCGCGTAATAAATACACCTATTATGCCAGCGTTGCAAAGAAGGAAGGTTATGAGCAAATAGCCGCTATCTTTACTGAGACCGCCGCAAATGAAAAGGAGCACGCGGAGATGGAATTCAAACTTCTTGGTGGGATAGGTACAACGGCCCAAAACCTCGAAGATGCCGCAAAGGGCGAAAACTATGAATGGACCAAAATGTATAAAGACTTTGAAGCCATTGCGAGGGAAGAAGGCTTTGTGCAGATCGCAGAGCTCTTCAAGCAGATAGGCACGGTCGAATACGAGCATGAAAAAAGATATAATCAGCTGCTGGAAAACGTGCAGAACGGCACTGTTTTCAAGGGTGACGCCGACACGGTCTGGGTATGCCGCAACTGCGGCAAGGTTTTGACCGCCGCGGAACCGCCGGAGATCTGCCCTGTTTGCGCGCATCCTAAGGCATATTTTGAAAGGCGTTGCGAAAACTACTAAACCTCAGGCCGGCGATAAAGGCCTTTTACATCGTCAACAGCAAAGCCCGCGAGCTCAGCGTATCGAATATACGCTATCGCCCGCGGGCTTTTTGTTTCCTCGTCTAAGGACATTACTTACCGGCCTGACAATATTTTAAGCACCAAAGCCCGCATCTCAGGCCGGCGATAAAGGCCTTTTACATCGTCAACAGCAAAGCCCGCGAGCTCAGCGTATCGGATATACGCTATCGCCCGCGGGCTTTTT
>JAVBOF010000037.1:0-23302 GCA_031550915.1 Eubacteriales bacterium
TTATCATCAGATTTCGCTAAGGCTTAATAAATTATTTGAAATATTTAAGGAGGCAATTATGGAATGTAAGGTAAAGAAGGGTATAAACATCTGGTCTTTTCCGGGAGATATGAATATTGTCGACTGCATGAGATTGGCAAAAAAGGCAGGTTTTGATGGAATTGAGTTGGCCTTGGCGCTAAAGGGCGATCTCAGCCTGCAGAGCACGGATGAAGAGTTAGCCGGGTACAAGCAAGCAGCAGACGAAATCGGAATTAAGATTAATAGCCTGGCAACTGGCTTGTATTGGCAGTATTCATTAACTAGCAACCATGAAGATATAAGACTGAAAGCGAAGAATTTGTTGAAGCGGCAGTTAGAGGTCGCGGCAATCTTAGGTGCTGATTGTATACTATGCTGCCCTGGAACCGTAGGGGTGGATTTCGCACCGGACGAAGTTGTACCTGATGCGCATGAGATCGAATTCTATTCTGGTTCCGAGATTATCGATTATGACGTAGCATACGAACGATCTCAGCAGGTTCTAAAGGAAATGGCGCCATATGCAGAAAAGTTGAAAGTCATAATAGGTGTTGAAAATATATGGAGTAAATTTCTGCTCTCACCTATAGAAATGCGTAACTTTATTGACGAAATAGGTTCGCCATATGTACAGGTCTTTCTAGATGTAGGGAATATGTTGCTTTACGGGTATCCGCAACATTGGATAAAGATCCTTGGCAAAAGAATAAAAAAAGTACATTTTAAGGACTTTAGGAGAGGCAACGCAACGCTAGGCGGTTTCGTTGATTTATTGGCGGGAGATGTGGATTGGGATGCCGTGGTGCAGGCGTTTATCGATGTAGGTTATGATGGCTGGGCAAACGCTGAGATGTGCCCTGTATATAAATATCATTCGGATCAGATCGTATATAACACTTCATATTCTATGGATCGGATTCTCAAAAGGAAATAATTTTATATAGAAGGGATGCGAGGGGCATGAGTAATAACTCTTATAAGGAATTGAAAGAAAGCGCTTTGAAGCAAAGGCAACGAATCAAGGTAACAAAAGAGGACCTCCTTAAACGCGTTGAAAAATCGCAGTTTGGACCCAAGTCTAAGGAGTGGGCAAGATTGATTGTCGAGCGTGAATCCTATGGCGGAATTGGATGGGGACTGTTTGACATAGCACCAATCATTGAGCGCGCAGAAGGGCCTTTCCTGTATGATGCCGATGGCAAGGAATATATTGATCTACTGTCAGGTTTTTCTGTAAGTCAGTTTGGAAATTGTGACAAAGAACTTACAAAAATCATCCAGAATCAGTCTGCGAAGCTTGCTCACTATTTCGATCTACCACACCCAGAGAGAATAAAGCTGGCGGGTAAGCTTTGCGCGAATTCGAAGATAAGTAGCCCTACAAAGGTAGTTTTTGGAGTCACGGGTTCTGACGCGATAGAACTTGCGGTTCGCGCCGCGCGCTACTATACAGCTCAGCCCAATATATTGGTGGCTTATGGGGCCTACCATGGCGTTACTTATGGAACCATGGGACTGACAAGCAAGGGAAATATGCAGCCTTATTTCTATCCAGTAACCCCGGACCAGCATGTTGGCCATTTCCACTTTCCGCATGACTACAGAAAACCAGACGAAATGTTTTCAGGGCCTGGTATGGAATCGATACGTGCACTCGAGCGGGCGCTGGAATCGAAGGAAACGCCATATAGCGATGGATACAATAAGTTGACGAATGTTGCGGCGATATTGGTGGAACCCTTCCAAAGCTCTGCAGGATACTATATACCTCCAAAGGAATACCTTCAGGAACTTCGAAGGATATGTGATAAGTTTGGATTCCTTCTTATTCTGGATGAAATTCAGGCCGGCCTTGGAAGGTCTGGAAAACTGTGGGCATTCGAGCATTCAGATATCGAGCCTGACATAATTGTTACCTCTAAGGCCCTGGGTGGAGGACTTCCCTTATCCGCGGTGATTGCAAAAGAAGAAATTCTTATGGAATGGGCACCGGGGGCACATGTATCCACGCAAGGCGGCAATGTCATCGCTTGTGCGGCAGGCAACTATGTAATGGATGTTGTGACAGACCCGGCGTTTCTTGCCAAAGTGAACGAAACTGGAGCCTACTTCAAAGCAGGATGGGAAGATTTACAAAAAAGGCATCCGATGATTGGGTATATAGACAACCTTGGAGTATATACAGGCATTGAGTTCGTAAAGAATAGGCAGACAAAGGAACCGGCGGCCGAAGCGACAACCTATGTCAGAGATGCCGGCATACGCGAAGGCATTGTTTTTGAAAAAGGCGGGTATTATCACAACAGGCTTCAACTCATACCATCACTAAGCATACCCAGAGATACACTCGATAAAGCTTTTAAGATTTTTGACAAAATCATAGGCGAAGCCGAGAAATTATTTAATATAAATTGACCAGAGATTTGCCATTTTCGAAAGGAAAGAAAGGGGAACTGGAATATGAAAAAATTTATAAACCAGCCTGAGGATTTTGTAGATGAAATGATAGAGGGGATCATTTCCGCACATCCTGATAGCCTTGAATATATCAATAACGATCCTCGTTGCATTATAAAGAAAAATATCGGCAAAAAAAAGGTCGGAATTGCTACGGGCGGTGGTTCGGGTCATCTACCGCTTTTCTTGGGGTATGTTGGGGAAGGCCTTTTGGATGGATGTGCTGTCGGGGGAGTATTTCAATCACCTACGGCAGATCAAATGTTCGAGGTGACGAAAGCGATCGATACGGGGCTCGGTGTGCTCTATATCTATGGCAATTATACTGGAGACATTATGAATTTCGATATGGCCGCTGAAATGGCGGACATGGAAAACATATGTGTCAAAACGGTCCTTGGGATGGATGACATAGCTTCCGCGCCTAAATCAGAGGTTACTAAACGCCGAGGTGTCGCAGGGATATTTTACGTTTACAAGGTTGCCGGAGCAATGGCGGATACAGGAGCAGCGTTGGATGAAGTTTATCGTGTTGCTGAAAAAGCAGCAAACAGCACTGGTACAGTAGGTGTCGCCATATCCCCTTGTGTAGTACCTGAAATTGGGAAACCGCTTTTTACTATAAATGAGGATGAAATGGAAATTGGCATGGGCATCCACGGTGAACCTGGTATACGAAGGGAAAAGCTCCGTTCGGCCGATGAAATCGTCGATGAGATGATGGAGTTGATATTGGCAGATGTAGGACTAAAAGCTGGCGATGAGGTGTCCGTTCTGGTCAACGGGTTGGGGGCCACATGTAAGGAAGAGCTTTATATAGTCTTTAAGCGGATTGGAGAAATTTTAAAAGATAAGAAGCTTACTTTGCATATGTCCTATGTAGGTGAATTCGCTACTTCAATGGAAATGATGGGGTTCTCGATATCCGTTATCAAACTAGACAGCGAACTAAGGGCTTTGTTGGGTAAAAAAGCAGATACACCGTTTTTCAAACAGTTTGATCACTGAGCCGTTGGAGGAATGTCATGGAAGAATATAACAAAGCGTATATTATCGCTGCAATGACGAGCATCAATGATTTGATGGCCCAAAATAAAACGTATCTCACCGAGTTGGATAGCGCAATTGGTGATGGCGATCTTGGTTTGACTATGACAAAAGGGTTTAAGGCGGCACTGGAATCTGCGTCATCCTATACTGGTAACGATATCGGAGCAATGTTGAAAATGGTAGGGTTTTCCATGGCGAAATCTGTTCCATCGACAATGGGCACCCTTATGGCCACGGCATTTTTGGGGGCTGGCAAAGTAATGGACGGTATTGAGCGGATCGATGTCGAGAAATTCAAGATTGTCTTCCGAAGTATGGCGGATGCAGTTAGTGCGAGAGGAAGATCAAATGAAGGGGAGAAGACGTTGCTTGATGTATTGTATCCAGTAGCCAGGGCTGCCGAATCATACATGGGGGAGGATCCAGCAGAGCTATTGGAGGCGGTACTAAAAGCAGCGGAATTGGGCCTTGAAAAGACCAAAGAAATGATCAACCAGCATGGGAAAGCGGCTGTTTTCAGAGAAAAATCGCTTGGCCTGCTTGACCCAGGTGCCATGGCGGCATATTTGATGATCAAAGGATTTGCTACAGCAAAAAACAACTAATTATCATTCTATGAGGTGTTGAAAATGAAAATAGGATGTGTCAAGGAAATTAAAAATAATGAATTTCGTGTCGGCCTGATTCCCGATGCAGCCGACGAATACATTAGGGCAGGGCACGAAGTGTATGTGGAAAGCGGCTGTGGGCTTGGTTCTGGCGTGACAGATGAAGAATTTAAGAGCGTTGGAGCAATAATTTTGGACGATGCAAAATCCGTTTGGGACATCGCAGACATGATAATTAAGGTGAAGGAACCGCTAAAACAGGAATACCCACTGATGCGTGAGGGTCAAATAGTATATACATATTTCCATTTTGCGGCTTCAGAAGAGCTAACGCGGGCATGCATGGAGAAGCAAATCATTGCTATAGCCTTTGAAACCGTGAGCGACCCAAATGGTGGATTGCCTATTTTGAGACCGATGAGTGAAGTCGCAGGTTCTATGGCGCCACTTGTTGGTGCATATTTCATGATGAAATCTTTTGGAGGGTGCGGCGTACTTCCAAGTGGGGTTTCTGGCGTTCTTCCCGCCAATGTAGTGATTCTTGGAGGCGGTATTGTGGGAAGAAGCGCAGCAATAGTTGCCGCCGGCTTTGGGGCGAATGTAACCGTTTTGGACTCGAACCCTCGTGTTCTATCCGAATTTCGAATTAGCATGCCTAAGAATATATTTGGCCAATACAGTAGCCAAAAAGCAGTTGATGAAGCAATAAAAGCAGCAGATCTTGTAGTTGGGGCGGTGCTTATACCGGGGGCTAAAGCGCCAAAGCTTATAAACCGTGGGCATTTATCTAAGATGAAGCGGGGAACGGTACTGGTTGACGTATCAATTGACCAAGGAGGGTGCTTTGAGACCAGCCATCCTACGACGCATGATGCACCCACCTTTGAAGTTGACGGCATCGTGCATTATTGTGTTGCTAATATGCCAGGTGCATATGCGCGAACATCTACGATGGCACTAAATAACGCAACCCTACAATATGGTTTGCAGATAGCTAATCTTGGAGTGGAAACCGCTTGTGAACGCAATCAAGCGATCAAAGACGGACTGAATATGTATAAAGGGAAAATAACTTACGCAGCAGTGGCCGACGCGTTTGGTATGCGAGCGGAATTTGCGGAACCATTGCTGGCGATTGGAGGATAAAAATGCAATTGAAGATACAGGAACTCACAAACGATGCGTTTGCACTTTATGGAACGTATTTAGATTTGTATCAAGGGCATGACGATGCGGCCATATCTTTTTTGCCTGATAGAATGTTGCACTTTATTGGATCTCCTTCGTTGGATAGCCTCAGCTCGATATGTATTAGATATAGACAACCTATAATCAATGTTACGGAATATCATGAAAACTGTGAAGAGATATTCGGTGGATTCAATTGCGATATCATTTTTCATGTGGGTTTGCTAGGAAAGAATGGGGAACCGGACCTTAGTACTTTTGCAGTATTTCGCCTACCAAAGGGAATGTATGCGAGGGTGAAAAGACTGGTTTTGCATCATGCGGGCTTTGTAATGGGAAAAGGAGATCAAGCGCATGGTGTAGTGATGCTTTCCCCTGCGGCGTATACGATTGATTGCAAGACCATTAATATTGAGAGTCCCCTATCAATCGCATTTAATTAAAAGATAATAAAAGGAGCCTTGTCATGGACACAAAACGTTTAATCAACGATTATGTCGATAGCAAACGCGATGAAATTATCGCTTATTTGATGAAAATGGTCAGCATCCCTTCTATCAATGCATCCCAGGGGGGGAATGAGAAGAATGTACAGGACTGGCTTGCTGGCACGTTAGAAGGGTTCCAATTTGACAAAGTCGAGGAATTTGCAGCGGATGATAATCAGATGCGTCCCAATGTCTGTGCGGTCATTAATGGAAGCGGAAACGGCAAGAGTTTGATGTTCAACGGGCATATGGATGTTGTGGATGTCGCAAAACCAGAAATATGGTATAGCGATCCGTTCAATCCAATCATTAAAGACGGCATGGTATATGGTAGGGGAACGAGCGATATGAAAGGCGGCATAACAGGCGCTATTTGGGCAATGAAGGCTATTAAAGACTGTGGCATACCGATAAAGGGCGACGTTATAATCCAGGCGGTTGTTGGAGAGGAATCTCAGGAAGCCCCCGAGATAGGCACCGTAAAATGCCTGGAGCGCGGATATACAGCCGATTTTGCTATCTGTTGCGAACCTTCCGACATGGAGGTTCATATCTCATCATCAGCATTGATGTTTTTTGAACTTGAGATAGAAGGAAAAGCTGTACACATATCTGCCAGAAACCAGGCGATATTCCCGCAGCCGTATGGAATACCAAGCGGCAAGGAAGTTGGCGTAGACGCATTCAAAAAATCACTGATTTTTGTGGATTATTTCTACAGGCTTGAAGAGGAATGGAACCACCGTTTCCGAGATCCAATACTCGGTGCAGGCGGTCATCCCAATAAGGACCTGCAAGGCATTGGAGCCTTTACAATAAATCCTTCTGATATTAAAGGCGGGGTATACCTCGGGTCGGTTCCTTCTTATGTGAAATACCTATATGGCGTTTGGTACCCAGATCAACTGGTAGAGAAGGAAGTGCTGTGTAAGGAGATCGAGGATGCAGTAAAAGCATTGGCATCTACTGATGATTTTCTTAGGGAGGTTCCGCCAAAGCTAACGATTCCCACAGTTCAAGATTGGCCGGGATTCCATGTACCGGAGGATCATCCAGGTGTACAGACATTAATCAACGCAGTGGAATCCTCGGGAAGGCAGGTTATAATCTCCGGATTTAAGGCGGTATGCGATGGCTACTATATAAACGATTTCGGGATTCCGTGTGTCAATTTTGGACCGGGTTCTGTTTCCAACGCAGTGCACGGTGACAATGAGTGTGTGTCTATAGAGGATGTTATACAATCCGTAAAAATATATGCTGATATGATATTGCGTTGGTGCGGTTAAGCCCTAAATTCTACTTAGTGTTCAATAGATTCATCTATTAAAAATAAAAATAAAAGGAGGGACCAAATTGGCTATTAAGCTTGGAATCGTTGGTGTTAGGGGGCTTTCATATTTGGACGGTATACTTGATATCCCAGAATTCAAATTGGAAGCTATATGTGACATTGATGAAAACGTCATTAAAAAGGCTGCTGCAGAACATGGCATTCCAAAAACATACAGGGTTTACGATGATATGCTGGACTCAGATATTGATGCTGTGTTTATTGCGACACCTATGCAATTTCATGGAATGCAGACATTGATGGCACTGGAAGCGGATAAGCATGTTCTTTGTGAAGTTACGGCGGCAACAAATATTAACGAACTCTTCTGGCTTAAAGAAGCGGTTGAGAAATCAAACAAAATCTTTATGATGTGCGAGAACTATTGTTACCGTCCAGATGCGATCCTGGCGAAAAGGTTGGTGGAAGAGGGCTATCTTGGCGAAGTATATTACGCCGAAACGGAATATATCGAGGATCTAAAAAGCTGGCTTGTATACCCAAATGGAAAGAAGAGCTGGCGCCAGACATGGCAGCTTGGTAAACGTGGTTCATTCTATCCGACCCATTCAATCGGACCGATCATGAAATGCTTTGGGAACGACAGAATCAAGGAGGTTTCCTGTTTTGGTGTTGGACCTTATACTGCGCCGGAGTTTAGGCAGGAGGATACTACCACCACAATGGTAAGGCTTCAAAGCGGTAAACTTATCGAAGTTCGCGTAGATTGTGTATCCAACAGGCCAAACCAGATATTTACTCTTATGCTCCAGGGAACAAAAGGCGCCATTGAATCGCCTCGCGGTCCGTTTGGTCAGCAAGACATGTACAGGGCATATTTTTCGGATGGTTCGACGATAACCTCGAGAGGCGTAAAATGGGAAAACCTATGGGATTATGCACATTTGTTGCCAAAGGAATATCAGAAGATGCCGGAAAGGGCAGCCAAGCTTGCTATGGAAGGTGACTACTCTTGCTTCGGTGGAAACTATTTTGTTGTACATGACTTTTATAAAGCCTTAAAAGGCGAAATCGATATACCGGTCAATATATATGAGGCATGTGAATGGACTGCAGTCGCGTTACTTTCAGAGATCTCAGCGGAGAATAATGGGAGAACTATGACTATGCCTAACTTCCGAGGGACCAGAGAAGACATGGAGTTGAAACTGTAATGACCGGACAACTTGAACTTCCCAGACCTGATTTTCACATTAATTAAGGAGGTAGATTATAATGAAGAGAGTTTTGACTATTTTGGTGACATCGCTGGTTGTATTTTCGCTTATTCTGGTCGGGTGCAGCCCCGCACCACAGGCAAGCGAACCAAGTCAAGCGCAGCCGGCCCAAGCGGCAGCGCCGGAAGAGGCGAAAACTGATGCAGCCCCGCAGCAACAAGCTGAAGAAGCTAAACAGCCGGAAAGCGGAAAAAAACTGAAGTTTGGATTCATTTTCTGCGGATTGAGCATTCCGTCTACGAAGGCTGGTCAGGAAGCCGCACAGAAAAAAGCGGACGAGCTTGGGATCGATCTAGTAGTAATGGATGGCGAGTTTGATGCGCAAAAGCAGACAGATCAAGCACTCAATTTGATATCGCAGAATGTGGACGGAATTATCATTAACCCTCAGGATGCTGAGGCGTTTGTTCCCGCTGCGCGCCAGATAAACGAGGCTGGCATACCACTTGTTGTATGGGTACAGCCGTTGCCCGCTGAGGCAGATGCCTATGTCAGCACCTTTTTTGGACCGGACGATGCAAAGGCAGGGATACAAGCTGCCGATATGCTCGTGAAAGCTTTTCCGGAAGGCCAAGAGATCAATGCTGTAGAAATCAAGGGTCCGCTTGGATCAATCGCGACACAAAAGAGGGCGGAAGGATTGCAGGAAGCTTTGAAACTGCATAGCAATCTGAAACTTTTAGAGTCGCAAAGCTCGGACGGCTGGTCACGAGAGACTGCGATGAAGATAATGGAAAACTACCTTTCAAAGTATCCGAATATCGATGTAGTTTACTGCCACGATGATGGACTGGCACAGGGCGCCGCAGAAGCAATACCTGCCGATCGGAAGGAAAAAATAAAAGTTATAGGTATTAATGGCGAGCCTGAAGCTTTTGACGCTATCCGTAACGGCGATATGTATTGTACGATGGTTCAGCACTTTGATGTTGGTGGAGCTAAGGTTATAGAGATGCTGAATGGGATCGTCAATGGCGAGAAGTTTGATAAATGGATTGTGGACGAGTGGGTTACCGTAACCAAAGAAAATGTGGATACAGCAAGTCCTTCAAATCCAAAGATGAACTAAAGCTTTAGATTATATTGATGAGAAAATGATTATGTATCTGGCGGGCCACAATTCAGCACAATTTACTCGCTGGAATTGTGGCAGCGCCGGCTGCATGCCGTCTATGCATAACCAACCGTATCTACGTACTGAGGTTTTCGCGAGGAGGAATCGGAATTGCGCGACGACAAATATATTCTTGAAATAGATCATGTTTCAAAATCATTTCCGGGAGTAAAGGCTCTCAAAGATATTTCTCTAAAGGTAGAAAAGGGGAAAATACTAGGTCTGATTGGTGAGAACGGAGCTGGCAAATCTACTCTTATGAAGATTTTAAGCGGCGTTTATCAAAAGGAATCGGGCGAAATATATTTTAAAGGTGAGCTGGTAAAGGATGATCTGACATCCCTTGAATCACAAAAATTGGGTATCAGCATCATCTTCCAGGAATTCAATCTAATTCCACATCTTAGTGTTACAGAAAATATCTACTTAAACAGATTGAATGAAAATGAAAAAGGTCTTTTTATAAATTGGAATAAACTGAGAAAAAGAGCGCAACAGCTACTGAAGGATGTTGGCTATAATATTGATGTTCGAAAAACAGTCGAGGAGCTAGGCGTATCGGAAAAGCAGATGGTTGAGATCATTAAAGCGCTGTCCTATAATGCTGAGCTTATAATTATGGATGAACCTTCGGCAACATTGACTGCAAATGAATTGAATACCTTTTTTGAGGTTATCAAAGAACTTAAACGGCAGAATATCACCATCATTTATATAACTCACAAGCTAGAAGAAATATTCCAGATATGTGATAATGTCACCGTTTTGAGAGACGGGGAAGTTATAGATACTATGCCGGTGCGAACGAACGAAGGCACGATTACCAAGGAGGAAATCATCAATAAAATGGTCGGCAGGGATCTCAAGGAGGAATATCCTGAAAGAATACAAAACATTGGTGACGAGATTTTGAGAGTTGAAGGACTTTCGACAACAGAAAAGCTGAAGAATATTAGTTTTTCGCTGCACGAAGGAGAAATCCTTGGTATCGTTGGGCTTGTTGGTGCAGGGAAGACTGAGACGGTGCGCGCCATTTTTGGCGCTGATAAGCGAAATGGTGGCGACATCTATTTCCAAGGTAAAAAAATCAGCATTCATCGTCCTTCCGACGCAATAAGGAACAGCATAATCCTCTTAACAGAGGACCGAAAACAGCAAGGCCTTTTTTTGAAGTATTCAATAAAACTAAATATACCGGCCATGAATATTAAGAAGGTCATCAAGAAGCGGCTAATAAGCTACAAAGAAGAAAGCAAATATTGTAAAGAATATATAGAGCTATTGAATATTAAGACACCTTCGGAAGAACAGCCGGCGCTATTTCTATCGGGAGGCAATCAACAAAAGGTTGTGGTTGCAAAATCGCTTTTTGCTAATCCAAAGGTATTAATGATGGATGAACCGACTAGGGGCATTGACGTTGGTGCAAAGTATGAGATCTATTGCAATATGAATAACCTTGTTGAAAATGGAAAGGCAATAATTTTCATATCATCGGAATTAGCAGAAGTACTTGCGATGAGTGATCGGGTGCTGGTTCTCTATAACGGGGCGTTGTTTGGAGAATTCTCAAGTGAGGAATTCTCTAAACCGGAACACATATTGAAAAAAATAATAGGGCAGTAAGAGGTGAACAACGTGTCTGTATACTTTCAAAGAGGACTAAGAGCCCTAGTTGGCTTTATAAGAACTTACAGGATGATTATTATTCTGATAGTCTTGATTATCATTGGTATATTTGTCTCCGATTCGTTTACTAAAAGGGATAATATCATAAACACCCTTCGACAAGCTTCATTGTTGGGAATTGTATCTCTTGGTGTCTCTTTTGTTATTATCTCAGGATGCTTCGATCTTTCAACGGGTTCGGTGGTTTCGATAACCGGCGTTCTTGCTATGTATCTGCAGCCCATAATTGGCGTTGGTTGGGCATGTATAATAGCCTTCGCTGTGGGTATGCTCGTTGGTGTAATAAACGGCAGCGTAATAGCACTTGTAAAGGGCGGCCCGGGAGACGCATTCATGATAACCTTTGGCATGCAATCTGTTTTGCAGGCTTTTGCTCTGATCGTGACTCAGGGGCATATTTTGCCCGGCAGCAAATCGAATATATACAATTATATTGGAAACGGCGCCCTCGGAGATATACCATTTCCGCTTCTGTTATTTTTCGCAATAGCATTAATCTTAAATATATTCTTAAAACGTACCAAGACAGGCAGAAGTGTGTACTATACAGGCACCAATGTTACTGCTGCAAGGTTATCAGGCATCAATGTAGAAAAAGTGCGCGTGATCGTATATGTTTTTGCCGCATTTTTTGCTACAGTGGTTGCAATTATCATAACTGCAAGAATTAATAGCGCTACGGCGACCATTGGAGAAGGGTATGAACTGGATGCGCTCACAGCAATTGTAGTTGGCGGAATCAGCCTTGAAGGAGGCAAGGGAACGCTAATAAATACTGTGATTGGCGCATTTATCATTGTCGTTCTTTCCAATATTCTGTTTCTTTTGGGCGTTAAACCGGAAGACCAGATGATAGCGAAGGGCATTATCATAGTACTGGCCGTATGTGTTGAAAAGCGTCAAATAATTGGTAAAAAAATGAAAGTTGCAGGGAAAACAATATGAAGAATGCAATAGTGTTTGTTAAAAAGAATAAAATCTTATTTGTCTTTTTCGTCTTGTTTTTTCTCTCAGCGGTATTCATAGATAGCTTTCTGACGGAAAGGAACCTTATAAACTTCCTGATACAGATATCCACTGAGGGAATAATGGTATGTGGTGTCGTTTTTGTAATACTTAATGGTGATTTCGATATATCCATTGGCTCAATATTAACGCTATGCAGCCTGCTAGCCGTATTAATAATAAACGCTACAAATTCGGTCATACTTGCGCTGGTTGCATGTATTGCGGTGGGCATGATTATCGGATATATAAACGGCGTGCTGGTTACGCGTGTTGGGATACATTCGTTTATCGTAACTTTGAGTGCGATGACTTTGTATAGGGGAATTGCCTTTCTGATTAGCGATGGTAAATCATTCATTTGCAAAAATGATGTATTCATCAATCTTAGCCTTGGGAAAAGCCTTTATTTCCCCAACCTGGTACTAATATTCTTTATATTGCTGATAATTACGGAAATCGTATTGAAGTTGACAAGATTTGGCCGTAATATGTACGCCGCCGGCGGAAACAGGGAGGTAGCAAAAAACTCAGGTATAAGTGTGGATTATTATCGAATCAGTGCTTTCGTCATTTCGGCGGTCTCCGCAGCTCTTGCGGGATTTTTGCTTGCATCCAGACTTAACACGGGTTCACCGAACAATGGAAACGATGCGGCGATGAACGTCATTTCGGCAATCGTGCTTGGCGGAACAAGCCTCTCGGGAGGAAGAGGAGGGGCTCTGAAAGCGTTTGTTGGCTTGCTTATCATTGGTCTTTTGACGAATGCTTTGAACATGATGAATGTATTCTCTTATTACCAATATGCAATTAAGGGATTGCTTGTAATCATAATCGTAGCAACCGATCGATTCTTCTATAACAAACGGCTCAATGTTTAAACTATCAGGTTTAATGTAAATAACCCTATAAAAACCCATACTCTTAAGCAAGATACGCACTTTTTCGATTTTTCCATTTATTACATGATAACAGATGTAATGTGGCCAAGGAATAGATGCGCATACCTGCTCATTTATTGTTGGCTTGCCTGGATATCGCTATATCGTCGATCCGTTGAAGCACACCACGCGTTTTATAGCGGAAGTGCATGATCTGAATGTATTGAAAGCGGTATAGCAAGCTAGCAAAGTCTGGATGCGTTTTACGGGCTTATTCGCGCCCCAACTGATGCAAAGTATAAGTGTCTATGAAAGGAAATACTTGATGGATAATGTTAGACAGGAATTAAAGCAGTTGACCGCTTCTTTTAAAGATCGGTTCTACAATAATAAGTTGACACCTGGCATGGATTCTGGAGATTGGAGCATGCGTGATGCGGAGACGGGATATATATATGTTTGCCCGCGTCCAAACTATCACTTCGATATTCGGCCGGATTGGAGAGTTATTACAGCTGATCATATCTGTGTTTGCGATCCGGAAGGGCTCCTTGTGGAGGACAATGGCTTTTTGCCTACCGTTGAATTGCCGACACATCTTGGTATCTACAAAGCGCGACCGGAAGTCAACGCCATAGTGCATAGTCATCCGATCTATTCAGCCGCGTTTGCGATTGCAGGAGAAAGTATACCCATAGTACTTGCGGAACAAGCTCTCTTCTTGGGTGGTGAGGTTATATGCGCGGAATATGGGCTTGCTGGATCCGAAGATCTTGCGAACAAAATCGTAGCGGCGCTGGGTTATGACCGATGTGCAGCCCTCATCAGAAACCACGGTGCAGTAGTTTTAGGAAGAGATCTCGAAGAAGCTTTTATTCGAGCGGACTATCTTGAGCATGGAGCTTGCGTGACGCTGCTATCCAAGCTCGTCGGGACGCCGCAGACAATAACGATGGATAATATAATGGATCCAAGCCTGAAAGGGCAAATATGATCTAATTACAAAAGCTATAGCTGTGTTTTTATTACGCAGCAAAAGGCGTTTCTTTGGGATTGGTATGAAACACAGAAACGGTATTTTATTCGTACCTTTAAGGAAGGCGCCGGTCAAAATTTGCGCCGAAATCTTGCGGTATTAGTGGATTTGACAGATATGTTTGACAAATAATAAATTTCAATTGGCAGCAATACTGTTAGAGCGAACAAATCCTAAATAGAGCCTTGTAAACAACAGCGGCCTGCGTTTAGCGCAGGCTGCTGTTTGCTCATGGCGGTTAAACGTTTATCTCACGGTCAGTTTGATTTCCTTCAAAAGGGTTGCGGTGTTGCCTTTGTTCTGGGCGTATAGGCGTATACGGTATGTACCTGTTTGGGAAATCAGGCCTTGCCCTGTCTTGATATGCTGTATTTTTAATTATTTTGGCTACCGGGCTGACATAAACGGCTCTTGCCCCGCAAAGTTTAACCTGCGTTTACAATAGTGGTATACTATCTATCAAGTGAAAGGGAGGCGCGCATGGGTACGATAATGGTAATCGATGACGATCCGTATATCCGGGAGCTTATCGGAACGCTGCTTATTAAGGAAGGCTTTGCGATAATCGAGGCGGGCAACGGGCGGGAGGCTTTGCGGCTTTTGGGAGAGAACAAAGCCGATCTTTGCGTGCTGGATCTTATGATGCCGGATATGGACGGGTATGAATTTTGTAGGAACGCGCGCAAATACCATGACGGGATGGCGATATTGATGCTTACGGCAAAGGGGGAGCTTAGCCAGAAGGTGAAAGGTTTTGAATTGGGTGCGGACGATTATTTGACGAAACCGTTTGAGGGTATAGAGCTAATAATGCGCATCAAGGCTTTATTACGGCGTTTTGGCGCTGAATCCGGCGGGACTGTAAAGATCGGCGCGCTGACGCTGGACAGGAACAGCTATGCGGTTTACATGGGCGGCTCTGCTTCGGATATACCGATGAAGGAATTTGAGCTGCTTTTTAAGCTGGGAAGCGGACAGGGGCGTACATTTACGCGGGACCAGCTTATTGAGGACGTTTGGGGCTATGATTTTGAGGGAAACGAGCGCACGCTGGATGTGCATATAAACCGGCTGCGGGATAGGTTTCCGGCGGAAAGATACGGGTTCAAGATAAGCACCGTGAGGGGACTTGGCTACCGGCTGGAGGTATTATGATGGGAAATGACAGGAGACGTCGGGGGACCATCCGCTGGATATTCAGCATAACAATGTCGGTAGTATTCTTTGCTTTGAGCTTTGCGGCGGCTTACGGGATATCTGTTTTGATATTTGACGTAACTTCCTTTCCGCACGGGATATGGAGGCAGATAGCTGTTTCGATGATTGGCATAGTTATATTTGCGTCCTGCATGTCCATATTTGCTCATATACATAATAAGTTTCATGGCAACCGGCGGTTTGGCTTTAACGCGGGTATGCTGGAAAGGACAATAGACGCGTTGAGCCGCATATCGCGCGGGGATTTTTCCGTTATGATACCGGTTGAAGACCATGATCCGTTCCATGAGATAGCCGAAAGCGTAAACCGGATGGCGGGCGAGCTTGGCACGATGGAGAGCCGGCGTCAGGATTTTATATCCAACGTTTCGCACGAGATACAATCGCCGCTTACTTCGATTAGAGGGTTTGCGGCGCTTTTAAAGGATGATTCGCTAGACGCGGAAAAGCGGAAGCATTATATCGATATCATCGAGACCGAAAGCAGGAGGCTTTCAAAACTCAGCGAGAACCTTATGAAGCTTTCTAGCCTGGAATCCGGCGGAAACGAGCTATTAAAAACGGAATACAGGCTGGATAAACAGCTTTCGCATGTGGCGCTTATGTTTGAGCCGCAATGGATGGAAAAGCGGATAAACCTAGACGCGGATCTGGACAAAGTAATGGTTTGCGCTGACGGGGAATTGATGGAACAGGTTTGGATAAACCTCTTGAACAACGCCATTAAGTTTACGCCTGAAGGCGGGTGCATCGGCATAAGGCTGGCGGATGAGGGCGGAATGGCCGTTTGCAGCATTGAAGATAACGGTATAGGCATTGCGGCGGAGGACCGTATACACATATTTGAGCGGTTCTTTAAGGCGGACAAGGCAAGAGAGCGCAGCCTTGGGGGGAACGGGCTTGGGCTTTCTATAGTTAAAAAGATAATAGAGCTGCATGGTGGCAGCGTCGTTTTTGAAAGTGAAAAGGGGAAGGGCACGGTATTTACCGTTTGCATACCGCTGGGTATCAGAGCAGCCCAAACTGTACCATAAGTTTACATTGCGTTTATATTCGGTTTAACCTCCGTTTATTTAACACGTTTATCATCTAAAGTGTTGAATGAATGGAGGTATTTTTATGTCAATAATACAGGTAGAAGAACTGATAAAGCAGTATGATAAAGCGAAGACCCCGGCAGTGAAGGGCGTTAGCTTTGACGTTAAGGAGGGGGATTTCTTTGCCTTTTTGGGACCCAACGGGGCGGGGAAGACGACGACGATATCCATATTGACGACGACGCTTTCCAAAACATCTGGCAAGGTCATGATAGCGGGATATGACGTTGAAAAGGAATCGAAGCGCGTAAGGGAAAACGTCGGGATCATCTTCCAGCAGCCGAGCCTTGATATGCAGCTTTCGGCGGAGGAAAACATCCGCTTCCATGCCTGCCTTTACGGCATGTATAATTACCGCCCGGCCTTCCGCATGATGCCATCTTCCTATAAGGACAGGGTGATGCAGCTGGCGGAGATAGTGGGCATACAGGACGCGTTGTTTAAGCCGATAAAGAAACTTTCCGGCGGTATGCAGAGGAAACTGGAGATAATCCGCAGCCTGATACATACGCCGAAGATACTGTTTTTGGACGAACCGACGCAGGGCCTGGACGCCGTAAGCAGGAGGTCACTTTGGGAATATATCAACAGCGTGCGGCATGAATACGGTACAACGGTTTTTTTGACGACGCACTATATCGACGAGGCGGAGCATGTTGACAAGGTTTGCATTATAAACCACGGGCAGATAGCCATTTCCGGATCCCCGGACGAGATGAAGCAAAGCCTTTTGAAGCAGGAGCTTATTCTGGACGCGGAGGACAGGGGGGCGCTTATACGCGAGATATCGGGGATGGGGCTTTTCCACAGGATAGACGGCCATATCATAGTGCCGTATCAGGACATTACGCCGCAGGAGATAATCGCGCGGCTTGAAACGAAGCTGACGGTTTTGAAGATACAGGAACCCTCGCTGGAGGACGCGTATATCGAATATTTGATGAGAACGGGAGGCGCGGCGGCATGAATGCTGTAAGTATTAATAGGAAGAAAACAAAATTCTCGCGCGAGTTGAACGCGGTAATAACCATTGCCGCGAGGGATATAACCCTTGCGCTGAAATCCCCGGGCGTAATAATAATGAGCCTTGCCATGCCCCTGGTTATGATGGGGATGCTGGGCGGGAGTCTTGCGCAGAACATGGCAAGCGGGCTGGGCTTCAACTACGGGCAGTTTATGATAGTCGGGATGATAATAAATATGCTGTTTATGACGGCGACGATGGGCATGACATCGCTTGTGGAGGACCATGTGACCGATTTTACGCAGGAGATGCTGATATCGCCCGTCTCACGCTATTCGATAGTTATAGGCAAGATATTCGGCTCATCGTTTGGCGCGATAATGGGCATGGTCGGTACGCTTATCGTCGGTATGATAATGGGCATTACGCTGAATATCGGGCAGCTGCTTGCGATACTCGCGCTTTCCCCGTTGATGTGCCTTGCCGCCGGCGCGCTCGCCATGATAATCATCGGATTTATAAAGAACAACAAGATGGCTAACACGGCCGTTATGCTGATAACGATGCCGCAGATGTTCCTTTCCGGCGCCATTATTCCGATAAGCCATTCCAGCGGAGTTTTGCTGGTGCTTTCAAGGCTCATGCCGATGACCTATTGCCTCGATTTGACGAGGGCGGTTGTATACGCCGGAACGCCGGAATATAGCAGCGTAGTTATGTTCAACCCGGTTGTAAACTTTGCCGCGATAGTCGCGCTGACGGTGGCTTTCCTTGTGATCGGTACTTTTTTCTTTGCAAGAAGCGAGAAAAACAGGTAGAAAACATGCATTAAATTATACATTAATTAATAGATATGGATAAAAACGTAATCGCGTCTGAGCAGTTAATAGTTAACCCCTTCGCGCACACGCGAGCAAAATCAAATGAAAAACGGGACCCCAAAAACCGATGGTTTTTGGGGTTAATCATAAAAAAACGAATATTTAATAGAAATAAACTTAATTTACTTTGCGAAAAAAGTCTAATAGTATTTATATATACTAGTCTATTGTTTTTATCATATATATACATATCTGAATGAGGAGGAAAAAGCTTTGCAGACTCCAAACAAGGATATCAAACGCAGGGGCTCCATAAAAAACATCGTTAAGCAAAGGGAATTTTTGCTGGTCCTTATCATAATAGCCTTTATCATCATATTGGGTTCGATAAACAGCGCGTTTTTGCAGACATCCAATTTCATATCGATGACCAGAGGATTTACGATAGATGGATTCGTTTTGATCGGCATGACGTTTTTGCTTATATCCGGCGTGTTCGATATTTCCGTTGGTTCCAATATGGCGCTATCGGCATACCTTTTTACGATGATGTGCGTCGCGGGGGTGCCGCTTGTGCCGGCGATGCTTTTGACGCTTGTGCTTGGCGCGGTGATAGGGCTCATCAACTCGCTGATCATCAACAAGATAAACGTAAACGCTTTTATTGCGACGCTCGCTATGCAAACCATATTGCGCGGCGTCGTTCTTGCTATATCCCAGGGAAAGCCTGCGAGGTATACCGGCGACGCGTTCGTGGCGTTGATGAAGGGCAGCGTTTTTGGGCTGCCGACGATGTTTCTTATATTTATAGTAGTAATAATATTGGTTGATCTGGTTTTGCGGCGTATACGCTTCTTCCGGCAGCTGTATTTCATCGGCGGCAACGCGGTATCCGCGGAGCTTACGGGGATAAGCGTTAAACGTACTAAGACGATATTTTTTGTAATTATCGCGATGCTGGCGGCTTTTGCGGGGATGCTTTCTGCAAGCAGGCTGCAGGGGTGCGTGCCGAACGCGTACGCGGGGCTTGAGATGAAGCTTATTGTTGCGTGCGTTATTGGCGGCTGCGCGCTTTCGGGCGGCATGGGTACTATGATAGGATCGGCTCTTGGCCTGATATTCCTGTATATACTGGATAACGGCCTTATTATGCTTAAGGTAAATATCTATTGGTTTGAAGGGGTATTGGGCGTTTTCTTGATCGTAGTTGTTTTGATAAACACGCTTTCCGCTTATGCGGGAGACCGGAGGTTAAAGAGACAACAGGCGCTAAAGCACAGTCAATAAAGCGGAATGCTTTTTGAATTACAAAAATCTAATGAGGAGGATGATACCATGAAGAAAAGGTATGCATATCTGTTACTGGCAATTGTTTTTGCCCTGACGATCGCTTTAGTCGGGTGCTCACCCTCGCAACCGGCGGCAAGCGCACCGCCGGCATCGGATGCAGCTCCCGCGTCTGACGCCGCACCGGCACCTGAGGCTGCTGCGCCAGCTTCCGAAGCGGCACCCGCCGCAGACAGCGGAACGGCTGCCGCACCGACGAAGTTTGAAGGCGAAATAGCTTATGTTTCCTATTATACAGGTGTTCCGTATTGGAACGACGGCCTGAGGGGACTTGAAGCGGCCGCTAAGGAATTGGGGATAGACTTTGACAGGACGAAGAACTTCTATGGCCCGGCTGAAGGCTCCGGCCCCGAGCAGGCGGCGATAATCGACCAGCTTGTTGCAAAGGGCGTAAAAGGATTGATAATATCCCCGGCTGACGCCGACTCTATTGCGGATTCCTGCGAAAAAGCAATGGCGAAGGGCATCCCCGTAGTTATGGTCATAAGCGGTATTCCGGATGACAAGGCATATTACGGAGCTATCGGCGCTTCCAACAAGGTTGTTGGACTGACAGGCGGAAAGTTTATTGCCGAACAGATCGGCGAGCAGGGCAAGGTTGGCCTTTTGACCATCCCCGGAGTTCCTGTGCATGACGAGCGCGCCGACGGTTACAAAGAATGCTTTAAGGGATACCCCGGCATACAGATCGCCGAGCCGGTAGTTGACACGAACGCCGGACCGGACGAAGCTTTGCAGAGGACGCTTGCGCTGCTGCAGGCAAACCCCGACATCAAGGCGCTTGTCGCCACAGATTCGGTTGGCGGAGCCGCCGCTGCCAGAGCCGTTACTGAAGCCGGAAAAATTGGCGATGTGAAGATAATCGGCATGGACAGGGATGCTGACCTACTCGGCTACATCAAGGACGGCGTAGTTACGGCTACCGTCGCGTCCAAATCCTTCTCCAGCAAATGGCTGGCGATGCACTATATTTACTGGATACTGAACGACAAGATCAAGGACGTCAGCGACCCCAAGGCCGCGGGAATAAACCCGATGCCGAGGTTTATCGATACGGACGTTATGGTAATCAACCAGGATAATGTAGATATCTTCCTGAAAGACCTTGAAGGCGCGGCAAACTGATTGCCTTAGAGACGTAACTTATATGCGGGACGGGGGCTTTTTGCCCCCGGATGCCCGCAAGCAGTATAGGTGGTATATATGAGCATAATGCAGTTGAAAAACATATCCAAGCGTTTCAGCGGTACGCAGGCGCTCGACGGGGTTTCGTTCGATATCGAGCAGGGTGAGATCCATGCCATTATGGGAGAAAACGGGGCGGGCAAATCTACCCTTATAAAGATAGTTTCCGGCGTTTTTCCCAGGGACGGCGGCGAGATGCTTTTTGAAGACAAGCCGCTTATTGTACATTCGCCGCAGGAGGCGCGGCAAAAGGGCATCAACGTTGTATACCAGGAGCTTTCCCTGGTGCCGAACCTTACTGTCGCGGAGAATATCGGCGCGACGAGCGGCAAGATGAACACCTTTAAGGTGCTGGATAAATACAATCTGCCGCAGGACGTTTTGGACCTTTTGAATAACTTTGGAATCGATCCGTTTGTTGCGGTCAAAAACCTTGGCATCGGCGCGCAGCAGATGGTTGAAATAGCGGGGGCGGTTTCGCGGAAATGCAAGCTGCTTATTTTGGATGAGCCGACAGCCTCTCTGACGAGCGGCGAGGTGGATGAGCTTTTTGGGATAATTCGAAAGCTTAAGTCGCAGGGCGTTACGATAATCTATATCAGCCATAAGCTGGCCGAGGTTTTTGAGATTGCGGACAAGGTGACGGTGCTGAAGGACGGAAAATATATAGACACCGTTAAAATAGAGGATTGCACTCAGGATAAGCTTATAAGCATGATGATAGGCAGGAGTCTGCAGGATATGTTCCCGGAAAAGGAAGGGCAGGCCGGGGACGTTATATTGAGCGTAAAGGACCTGAGCGGGGAAGGGTTTAGCGAGATATCCTTCGATTTGAGGAAAGGCGAAGTTCTGGGGCTTGCCGGGCTCGCCGGAGCGGGCAGGACGGAGCTTTGCACGGCGATATTCGGGGCAAACCAGATATATTCCGGCGAAATAATCGTTGAAGGGAAGAAGCTTGTGCCGAAGTATCCCGGCGATTCTTTGAAAGCGGGGATTGGGTATTTGCCGGAAGACCGCAAGCAGATGGGGATATTTTTGAACCAGACCGTTAAGGAGAACGCCATAGTAGCGACGCTGGATATGATCGCGGGGGCGCTTGGGATATTGAATACGAAGAACGACACGAAGCGCACGCTGGATGAGATAGGCAAGCTGAATACCAAGGTCGGGTCTATCGAGGACAGCATCTTGAGCCTTTCGGGAGGGAATCAGCAGAAAATAATCCTTTCGCGCTGGCTTATGGCAAACCCGAAGATACTGATAGTTGACGAGCCTACGCGCGGCATAGACGTCGGCGCGAAGTTTGAGATATACCGCATTTTGCGGAGCCTTGCAAAGGGCGGGATGGCCATTATTATGGTATCCTCCGAGCTGCCGGAGATATTTGGCCTCAGCGACAGGATAATCGCCATGTATCACGGCAGGAAATTTGTTGAGAAGAACGCCGGGGATGAAGATATGCAGGACATCATCGGCGCGGCTATAGTCGGCGTTGAGCACAAGCCTAAGGAAGGGGCAATGGTATGAACTCTAACAATACTATAAAAGCCGGACCGGGTTTTGTTTCCGGCCTACGGAGGCTGCTGAAGCGCAGGGAAATGGTACTTGTCCTTGTTATTATCGTTGCCGCAATAGCAATGCAGATCGCGACAAACGGGAGGTTTTTCTTGCCGGAGAATCTGCTGGCTATGACGGAGAGCAGGCTGCCGGAGATATTCGTTTGCATAGGTATAACCTATCTGCTCATAACGGGCGATTTTGACCTTTCGGTTTCCTCTGTTATGGCTTTGGCGGGTATGATTGCGGCTTCTTTGATAAAGCAGAACGGTATACCGATAGTTGCGGCGATGCTGATATCCCTTGTTTTATGCACGCTTGTTGGCGTATTGAACGGACTTTTGGTAACAAAGCTGCATATGGCTTCGTTCATAGCTTCACTCGGCACTATGTATATCGCGAGGTCCATCACGCAGGTTATTGCGCAGGGCAAACCCATAGGTAATTTGCCGGAGGAATTCGTTAAGTTTGGAAACGCTACATTCGGCCCTTTGGCGTGGTATTTCTTTGTTTTGCTGATCGTACTTATCGTATTGCAATTCCTTTTGAAGCGTCAAAAGGGCATGTATAAGCTGTTTTTTACCGGAACAAACGAGAGGGCCGCGCAGATGACCGGCATAAAGACGCGCAAGATGCGCTGGGGGCTGTTTGCGATATCCTCGGCTGTCGCGGCGTTTGTCGGGCTCATCCTTACGGCCAAGTTCCGCTCGGGGTGGCCGCTAAAATTTATTGGCCTTGAATTGAAATTTATTGCCGCCGCCGTGATCGGAGGAGCTTCCATAAGTGGCGGTCAGGGCAGCATCATAGGATCTGTGCTTGGGTATTTTGTGCTAATGCTAATTGGCAACGCTATGGCGCAGCTTGGTATATCGCCGCATTGGGAAGGCGTTATATTTGGAGCGGTTTTGGTCATAGCGGCGTCGGCGGATGCTATAATGCAGCGGAACAAGCGCGTTTAGAGCCAGCCTGGCCTGATGAGGCTGCCGATAAACGCCCATCTGCGTT
>JAVBOF010000070.1:0-6907 GCA_031550915.1 Eubacteriales bacterium
CGGGCATGCGCGTTATCGGCGAAGCGTGCGATGGCATTGAAGCGTATGAAAAGTATATGGAGCTGATGCCCGATATCATTGTGCTGGATATCAGGATGCCGGGTCTTAACGGTCTGGATTGCGCTGCGAAAATACTGCGCCAGAACATGCGCGCGAATATCATATTCCTTACGGCGCATGAGAATTTTGAGTTTTTACAAAGGGCCATAGACATGGGCTCCAAGGGTTACCTTGTTAAGCCACTTATAAAGGCCGAAGTTATATCGAAGCTCGAAGATATCGCCTCCGGAATAAATAAGCAGCAGATCGGCTCCGATACAAGGCTGGAGACAAAGCTGGATATTGCTAAGCCCGTTATTGAAAAGGAATTTTTGATATCGCTCATTTTTAAGAACTCAAATGAGTTTGAAATATCTAAATATATGGTCTTTCTGGATCTGACCTTGACAAAAGGTGCGTTTATGGCAATTGCCGAGTCTGAAACGCAATACGGTGGTCAAATGAAAGGCAGGAAGCCGCTGCAGCAGATATTACGTTCTATCGTGGATACGTATAAACCTACGCTGAGCGGATATATTGCCGGCAGCTCCGGGGCGAACAATGCGCTTCTATATATAGAGCAGCAGGAGTTGCTCTCTGAAGATGCTTTGCTATCGCTGGCAAAGGAGCTGAAGATGCAGTTCGGCAGCCAGTATGACCTCGATATAAACATTGGAGTCGGACCGATCGGTGAAGGCGTAACCGGCGTAAGGCGGTCAGCCGAAATGGCCCTTTTGGCGCTTGAAAGAAGTGCAAAAAATGAAGGGCTGCTTGTTTTTGATCCGCAGC
Source organism: Eubacteriales bacterium (assembly GCA_031550915.1). Classification (GTDB taxonomy): domain Bacteria; phylum Bacillota; class Clostridia; order Christensenellales; family MGBC116941; genus JAVBOF01. The sequence continues at coordinate 829 of JAVBOF010000070.1, forward strand.
AAATACCGTTGAATCAAACCCTGCGGTATATGGGGCAGCCGGAAAATGAGGCAAAGCTCTTATCACTGATGCGGGATGGCGAAAGCGAGATGGCCGTATCGCTTTGCAGAAATCTTGCGAATGCTTGTATGGAATGCGGCGATTTGGATGTCATATTGGATTATCTCGCGTGGCTTTATGCAATAATGAAAAAGAATCTGATCGGTCGCAATGATATAATTGCAGGCCATTCGCGGCTCAATTGGGCGCAGAGCCTGTCTGTCGCGAGATCATCAGAGGAGATATACCGCTGGTGTGAAACGTGGCTGTTCCCTTTGTCTGGAGTCAGTGCCAATGTTCCGCGGACTTTCGATAACGCGCATATGAGGAGGACTCTCGCATATCTTGACCAGCACTATTTTGAGAACGTATCGCTCGAAGACGCCGCGAGCATAACCGGTGTTACACCGCAGTATCTGAGCAGATTATTCAAGGATGAGACCGGATCCAATTTTTCTGATTACCTGACCGAAAAACGTATTTTTCATGCGCGCAAGATGCTCGTGGAGACAAATCAGCCTGTGAAAGTAATAGCTTTGTCATGCGGTTATGAAGATTACAATTATTTCTGCAGGGTTTTTAAAAAGATAACGGGCATGACGCCAAGGGAGTACCGCAATAAGGATGTCATAGGCTTATGAGAGACATAGCTGTCAAGCTGAAAAGGCTGCTGGTACCGCTCTTATCCATTCGCGCGTTGCCGTTCTTTATACCTATCATTGTAATAATGTCGATACCGTTTGTTTATGCGGCGCATAGTCTTTCACGGATAAACGCCGATGCTTCGAGGCTTACGAACGTCATGATTGAGATACAATCGCTCGTTACTGACGCCAATGAGCTAAGTGACCTTTCTTCAAGGTACGCCGCCGCAGGGGATGAAACCTATAAAGGCGTATATTTGAGCCAATATGATGAAACAATGTCCAAGATAGATAAACTCGCGTCACTTGCGAGCCCCGTCGTCGCTCCTAGGCTGCAGTATATCAGGAATGTATTTTTTACACTGGATGAAAACACCAAGGCGATATTTTCTTTTTATGACCAGAGCAACGCCAGCATAGCGCTTGAAAACCGGGTGGCCGATATACAAAGGCTGCAGGAAAACATACACAACGAACTTCGGATACTCTCGCAATACTGCATCTCGATGTCTCGCGAGAATATCACAACGCTATCCGAAGAGCAAAACAGGGCAATCGTAACCTGTATATTGATACTTGCCTCATCTTTGTTGATATGCGTGTTGCTGATAGTTTTATATTACAACCTCATATCAAGGCCGATGCAGAAGCTACTTGTTCGTGTGAAAAAAGCTGCGGAAGGCAATTATTATTCACCGCTGGTTTCATCCGGGCAGAGTGGATTCGTAGGTGAATTCACAAACTATTTCAACAGGCTCATACTAAATATCAGGGAACACCTAGTGCGCACAGAGGAGGACGCTTCGCTCGAAGCCAAGCTGAAACAGCAGCATATAGCCACGTTGGAGATAGAAAACAATCTTCGTAAAGCCGAATTGAAGCTGCTGCAATCGCAGATCAACCCGCACTTTCTATTCAACACCCTCAATTCCATTGGCGCGCTGGCAAGCTTAGAACATGCCGAAAAGACTAACGAGCTTATTGTCATGCTCTCCTCTCTTCTGCGTTATAATCTGAAACGTCAGAGCCATTATGTTACGCTGCGTGAAGAGATGGATATCGTCGGCAACTATCTGTATATTCAAAAAGTACGGTATGGAGCACGGCTGGATTACGAAATAAATTGTGATGACGAGGAACTGCTGAACTTCCGTATTCCGAGTATGATTCTGCAGCCTATAGTAGAAAACTCATTGATATATGGCATAGAGCCTAAGGTAGAAGGCGGAAAGGTTGTGATCGAGGCGCGAAGGGAAGGAGACGGTGTTCTCCTTACGATCGCGGATAACGGGCTGGGTATGCCTAAGAATGTTGAAGAAGCCCTTGCGGAGAATCTTGGTTCTGCAAACGACGCCAACGCTATTGGCCTTCAGAATGTAGTAAAGCGTTTGAAATTTGCGTACAGGATAGAATCTCCCGTAAGTATCGATAACGATCCGGGTAACGGCATGAAGGTCAGCATACTTTTACCGGGCAGGGAACCGGTTGAAAAAGGCGGTTTTTGACATGGAGGCTGCAATATGAAAAAAAAGAATGTTGTCTTGATCTTTGTATTTATGCTGCTGATATCTTCCGGCTGCAGCACCGGCGGCGCGAATGAACCGCAAACAGGAGATGCCCTTGCTCGCTACAGCTTTAATATACTACCGGAGATTAATGCGGAAGGTAAGGATATCTCTATAGCAATCATACTTGTTAAAAACGATGCTCTTTTCTGGCGGGATGTATCATATGGAACCGATGCCGTTGTAGAACTTCTGAGGCAAAAAAAATATAATTGCAAAGTAGATGTTTTTACCGTTAAGGATTATACCGGCCCTCTTGTAAAAGAAAAGGCTGAGGAATGTATTGAAAAAAAATATGACGCAATATGCATGCCGGGGGCATCGAATTCACTTGTTGATACCATAAACAAGGCCTCTGAATCAGGTATACTGGTATATCTTTTTAATTCAGATTGCGATACATCCAAGCGCATTGCTTTTTTTGGTCAGGATCTGGATGCTGCGGGGAGGATAGCAGGAACACGCATAGCAGAAAGCATGCATAATAAAGGAAAAGTTGCCGTCATAACGGGTTACTATAATGTGGATGCGATGGAACGGCGCCGCAAAGGAGCAGAAAGCGTATTTTCAGCTTCGAAGGATATCTCCTACATTGGAACATATGAAAACCATGATTCTAGAGACGAAGCCTATGATATAACAAAGGCTATTTTGGAAGATAACCCGGATCTATCCGGCCTGCTCGTTACTGCAGGAGGTTGTATTGGCGCTGCTGACGCTATACTTGAAGCGGGGCTTAATGATCAAATAACATTGGCGGCTTATGATTTTTATAAAGAAAACGTCGAATACACCCGTAAAGGATATATAGATATTCTTTTAGATCAAGATGCTTTTGGCCAAGGCTCAGATCCGGTTATTGCGGCATACAACCATGTGCTTGCCGGTAAACCGCAGTTCACCGGAATAGTCTATTCACGCATGGATATAGCTACTCCTGAAAATATTGTTTACTTCTTCCCTGAAAACTGAAACATGCATAAAATAATGCATGTTATTGCGGATAAATGGAATAATGTGTAATTAAATCCCGGATTATGGCGCAAAAACGGCATTTACTCTTTTGCCGTTTTTTTATTTTTACAATATTGACATAGATAATCAGAATGATTACAATAAGTAATTGTTACATAATGTAACAAAGTTGATTTAGGAAGTTTTGTGAAAAGAGGACAGCGTTTATATCGCATAAATCTGGAGATGATGATTTGGATGCCGAAATTTTAGTAAGAGACCTGTTAAAGCTTGGACCATTGATGATGAAACGATTCCACCAGCCATTTAATATGTGCCAAATGCCAAAGCAGCAAATATTTTTTCTACAACTGATACAAAATGAGAGTATGCCGATGAGTTATTACAGTGAAAAACTGATGATACCGAAATCTAATATCACTGTTTTGGCAGATAAGCTTATTGAAGGCGGGTATATCGAAAGAAGGGATGACCCGGCGGATAGGCGCAAGGTAGTGCTGGCTTTAACGCCGAAGGGAAAAGAGCAGGTAAAGGAAAGTGTATGCCTTTTCCGTGAATCCCTGGCAGGATCCCTCGCGGTTCTTTCGCAGGAGGATATGGAAAAACTGGGAAAATGTATTAAAGAGATACATGAAATATTTAAAAAGATTGATGAGGTGCAGCAATGAAGAAGAAGATTATTTTGCTGGTAGTGATAGTATTAGTCGTCGCTATTGGCGCGGGGGTGTTTTACTACTTCCACAATAAATCAGCAAACTTCTTTACTACGGAAAACGCAAAAATATCCGCGGACAGCGTTACCATAACGCCGCTTTTGACCGGCAGCGTTTTGAGTTGGGATATAAAGGAAGGCGATGAGGTCCATAAGGGCCAGCTATTGGGCAGGCAGGATACGAGCACGTCGATGACAAGCAGTGCGATAAATCTACAAACTTTGAACAACGCGGGCGATTCCCTTTTGAGCAAAGCTGACATCAAATCGCCTATAGACGGCAAGGTTGTGCAATCCGACGTCCTGCAAGGGGAAACGATTTCACCGGGCATGCAATGCGCCATTATTGCAGATACCTCAAACATTTATATTACAGCTAATATCGAAGAGACGTCGATATTCAAGATCAAGCCCGGGCAGAAAGTGGATATAAAGATCGACGCTTATCCGCAAAAGCAGTTCACCGGCTATGTCCAGAGTATCAGTCAGGCTTCGCAAAACGCGTTCTCCGCTTTTGCGAATATAACGACGAGCGGGACTTTTTCTAAGACTACGCAGCTGATACCTGTGAAGATAAATATAGTTAATAACGATAATCTGCCTTTATTACTGGGTATGAATGCCGTTGTTACGATACATATCGGTAAATAGGGAGGATCAAATTATGAATAAACATTTAAGAAATATACTGATGATAGGCGTATGCGTAATGCTCCCTGCTCTCGCTTCAACAGGTTGTACTGCCAGTGCGGACTCCTCCTTGCTGAAAGTACAGGTGGGCCAGCCAGCGGTCAGGGCACTTAGTGCAGAAGTTGGACTGGCAGGTGTTCTTATACCAAATGAAACGGCAAACATAGGCAGCAGGGTGGGCGGAAAAGTCGGTACGATAGCTTGCGAAGTCGGCGATGAAGTCGTGGCCGGAACCATATTGATAAGCATGGATACTACGGATCTCGAAATACAATTGAGGCAAGCGGAAGCGGCATTGGAAGGCGCAAACAACTCCGTAAAGCAGGCGAAATCCGGCGTTAGCGCCGCAAAAAAAGCCGTAAGTGCGGCACAGCAAGCCGGCAGCGCCAAGATAAAGCAGGCAAAGCTGACGTATCAGTCCGCGCAAAAGGGATATAACGCCATCAAGGAAGCATACAAAATGGGGCTTAAAACGGCAGAAGATGTCGCCAAAGCTAAGGCGGACGTGAATATTGCCAAAAGCCAGTATGACCTCGTAAGAGGCATTGGTACTTCCGGTGATACGAATGCGGCAAAAAGCAAGTATGATCAGGCTGTGATACAGTATGACACCTCCAAAGAGATGACGGTTCCTCAGGCGGAGGCGGCGGTTGACGCCGTAAAGGCCCAGATAGATAATGCCGATATCAGCAGCCCGATAAACGGGACGATAGTCAACCTTAATATAAATACCGGCGAAGTCGCGTCTCCATCGGCGCCGCTTCTGACGATTGCTGATCTTTCTAAGCTAAAGATGAAAGGCACAGTGCCGCAGGAGGTATTGCCGTATCTATCCAAAGGCCAGATGATAGTGATATCGGCGGATATATATGCGACGGAAGTCTATTCCGGCGTTGTTACGAGTATTGGGCCGATTGCCGCCGGCACCGGCAATATGTTTCCGGTTGAGATAATGTTTGCAAACCCGGGAAAACTGACCGCGGGGCTATCCGCGCACGCGAATATAAAGATAGACGCTCCGGATAAGCTCGTCATACCGAAATCCGCGGTTTTAAAGAATGACGGAACGGATTCGGTATTTGTTATATCCGATGGTGTCGCCCATAAAACCAACGTATTACTTGGCCTCAGTAATGATGACGAGGTCGAGATATTGAACGGGTTGACTGATGCTGACCAGATTGCAATATCAAATGTTAACAATCTATTTGATGGCATGGCAGTAGAGACTGAATAACCGGTTTTAGATATTTATCGATGATCGGTGGAGTGATATATGCTAAAATTGTTAAAAAACTTGGCGCCGTTTGCGCCAATGGTACTCCTGATATTCATATTCATGTTTGCCCAGGCCATCGCGGAATTAAACTTGCCGAACCTTATGTCGGACATGATAAATAACGGCATGATAAAGGGCGATACCGGATACATATTGCGCACCGGCGGCATTATGC
>JAVBOF010000059.1:0-3217 GCA_031550915.1 Eubacteriales bacterium
GGGGATAGTGCCGATCCCGTTCCAATCAGTGTATTCCTTTACGAAATATTCAATAAACGCCCTTACAGGCGCGTTGCGTATGGAGCTGAGGCCTTTTGGCGTAAAAGCTTGCGTTATTTGCCCCGGCGATACAAAAACCACCTTTACCAGCCATCGAATGTTTACCAAAGCTTCTGGCGCGGAAAACGAATATACACCGATGATGCGTTCGGCGGTTAGCACAATGGAACGTGACGAGATGAACGGCAAGGATCCATCTACGGTCGCGAACGCCGTGTTCAGGACCATCTGTAAAAGGAACCCTAAAGCATATACTTTTGTTGGAATGGGCTACAAGACACTTTCAGTGCTTGTGAAACTACTGCCGTACCGTGCGGTTGAAGCTATTTTAAGAATGCTATATCTAACGAACAAAAATTGAAAGCAATAATGGAGGTATATCATGGAAACACTACAGGCGATAATGTCAAGAAAGAGTATCCGAAAGTTTAAGAACGGAGCAGTTGCGGATGATATCATCGAAAAACTTATTTTGGCGGGCATGCAGGCGCCTTCCGCAAAAAACAGGCAAAGCTGGAGCTTTATCATAGTAAAGGATAAAGCGAAGATGGCGGCCCTCGTACCAAAGGGTGCGCACTTTGAGGCGTTGAATACCGCCGCGGCTGCTATAGTCGTATGCGCGGATACTACCGTAGATGAAGGGTTGAAATACCAGTCGTTTATCCACGATTGTTCATCCGCTACTTTGAACATCCTGCTTGCAGCGCATGATCTTGGACTGGGAGCGGCATGGCTTGGCGTTTATCCAAAGCCGGACTGTGTAAAAGGCGTTGCCGAAGAGATGCAGATTCCCGAAAACATAGACATCGCACCCTTCAGTATAATTGCGCTTGGCTACCCGGATCAGTCGCCGGATAAGGTAACAAGGTATGACGCAGCCAAGATCCATTATGAAAAATGGTGATTAAAAAAGCCTGATAATAGCGAGCGCGACCAAAATGGTGCCGGGGAGAAAGAATACCTTCCCGGCATGTTTTTGTATCTTTTTCCGCATTGCGAGTGTATTTCCGCAAAATATCGTGACCATATGCATAACCATCATATACAGCGGGATGAAAATATCCCGGTTTGTCAGAGATACCGTAAAGGTAGCCGCGGAAGCGTCTGCAGCTACGGCAAAACCTAGTAAAAGGATGCCGCAAAAGCCGTTTATCCCGGCACCCGGCGCATTGATCTGAGCCTTATTTTTCTCTTTGCGCGGGCTGGCAGCGTCCTTGCATCTATAGCCGATGATCGAACTGACCAATATATAAATTCCAAGCCCAAAAAGCAACGCGGCACCGATATGTACTGCCAATCCGATATTCAAAAACCTGCCAAGCAAATGCGCGGCAAGCATGGCTATGGTGCAAAGGAGCAAAGTGCAGCAACCTAATAAAAATATGTGTGATACGCGAAAGCGGGAGCCTTTCAGTCCAAAGGCAAAGCCGCCCCAAAAGCCGTCAATGCTCACGGCAAAAGCGATTATAAGTGTTTGTAAAAGCGTCATGGCGATCCCCCTTGCATAAATCATGCTATGAGGAATGTTATCATTTTGACACTTAATATATAAAAAAACCGCCAATAAGGCGGTCTATATTTAAATATTTATATATCTATATATTTAACCCTGTGCTATCGAATTTAGTTTCCTTGCCAATTGAACCTTTTTGCGCGCGGCAGTGTTCTTGTGCAAAATACCCTTTACGACGGCACCATCCACAACGCCGACCGTCGATGGATACAATTCTTTAGCAAGCTTTACATCACCCGCGGCAATGGCTTGATCAAAATTCTTCATAGTGGTTTTGATATTTGTTCTTATCATGCGGTTTCTCAAATTCTGTTTTTCCGAAACCTTAACGCGCTTCATAGCTGATTTAATATTTGGCAAAGCTTTCACTCCTGTATTTTAATGAACGGATGCTATTTTATCATCAATAAACTGTTTTTGCAATAGATATTTTTGTAAAATGCAAAAAACCTCGTTTAAGCTCAATTATCATTGCTGTTTTTTGCGGCTTCCTCACTATAGAAACGGCAATTATCGTCGTCCATCCATAAGCGTTCCAAATTGTAGTATTCACGCTCTTCCTCATGGAATATATGAATAAGCAACCAGCCATAGTCCATAACTATCCACCTGCCGGCCTGGTATCCCTCTATCCTTATCGGCGCTTCCCCGGTAGCAGTCAAAGCTTTTTCCGCTTCATCGCAGAGCGTCTTTACCTGTGTGCTCGAGCTGGCGGCGCAAACGATAAAATAATCCGCAATAACGGTCATGTTGCCCACTTCCAGTGAGATTATATCCTTGCCCTTATTGTCCAAAAGGGTCTTGCATACCATTTCAAGCCTTGGTTCAAAATTGTTTTCCATAGATTCCCTCCGATTCTTTGGTCTTTATAAGCTATTATTATACACTATTTTCTAAGTATCTGCATGCCAAGACCGTCCTTTCATCCAGCTGTTTGCCTTTTTTTAGAACATGGGCGATACAGTACTTCATAGCATGCAAAAGCGCAGCGTCGATATCATACTCAACCTCCCTGCGTATCTGTATCAAATCCTTGTCATTACCGCGCAGAGGCTCGATACAGTCAGCAAGATAGATTATCTTATCCAGCAGTGACATGTTTTCTTTACCGGACGTATGGTTTCTAATTGCTTCCAATATTTCCTCGTCTTCAACACAATATTCGTCTCTTGCGACATATGCGCCAAGATTTGCGTGAAGTAACGGAAAAGAAGGCGAATCCGATCTTGATTCAAAGCCATATTTCTTGCCCAAAGCCAAGATCTCGTTTTTTTCGCGCTTAGCGCAATCATGCAGCAGGCCGGCTAACGCGGCTTTTGATACATCGAAGCCGTATTTCCCTGCAAGAACGGCTGCTGTTTTTTCTACACCAAGCGAGTGTTGCAGTCTTTCCTCGCCGATAGTTTTCCTTAATCTGCAGATTATTTCCTGTCGGTCCAGTTTCTTTTCCTCCAGAGTCAGTTATCCTTATATAGATTTGTTGAAAGGATAAATTCCTCAACGCCTGGCGGTACCATATCTTCCAATGGAAGGCCGTGTGCAACAGCCCTCCGCACCATAGTCGAGGATATATCCAATCCGTCGTATTTAGCGAATAAAATCTGTTTGCCGAAGTTATCCAGCATATGTTTTGCCTGAATATCA
>JAVBOF010000048.1:0-4739 GCA_031550915.1 Eubacteriales bacterium
GACGAAAGTAAACGGATGGACGAAGCTGAAAATAAACGTGTCGAACTGCATGCACATACAAAAATGAGCCGTATGGACGGTTTGACTGATATAAAAAACATGGTTAAACGAGCGGCGGCCTGGGGACATAAGGCAATAGCCATAACTGACCATGGCGTTGTTCACGCATTTCCGGACGCACACTATACTGCTAAAGAACTTGGAATCAAGACGATCTACGGAGTAGAAGGCTATCTAGTGGATGATTGTGTTAAGATCGTTTCCAATTGCAGGGAATACCCTATAAATTGTGATTTTGTTGTTTTTGATGTTGAGACCACAGGACTTGATCCCAATATCGAGACGCTGACAGAGATTGGTGCTGTAAAGATAAGAAATGGTGTAATAATAGATGAATTCCAAACTTTAATTAATCCTACTAAGGAAATACCTAAGAGGATAATTGATCTGACCGGTATAATGAATGATATGGTTGCCGATGCTCCGAAAATTGATACCGTTTTACCCAAATTCATGGAATTTATAAAGGATTCCTGTCTTTGTGCCCATAATGCTAAATTTGATATGTCCTTTTTGAATGCCGCAGCAGCTCGAATGGAATTGGTCATTGATAATCCCGTACTGGATACTTTGGCTTTTACCAGAAATTCGTTTCCCGGCCTCGATTCCTTTAAACTAAAAAAATTAACAGAACATTTTGGAATCAAACTGGAAAAACACCACCGGGCACTTGAAGATGCAAAAGCAACAGCAGAAATATTGATAAAGCTCCTCGATAAGCACATGAATCAGGATACCAAGGAGCTTACGGATATTAACAGGTTTTTTCACGAGGAAAAAGGCGTTAACAAGCCACATTACTATCATATCATCTTACTTGCCAGGAACTTGAAAGGTCTGAATAATCTTTATAGGCTTATTTCGATATCCCATATCGAACATTTTCACGGCAAACCAAGGATACCGAAGAGCGTATTTTTGAAATATAACGAGGGCATTTTGGCAGGCAGTGCTTGCGTCGCGGGCGAGTTATGTCAAGCGCTCTTAGAAGGTTCGGATAAAAAGACCCTTGCAAATATTGTGGAATTATATGATTATTTAGAAATCATGCCAGTCAGCAACAACAGTTTTCTCATTCGCAAGGGAGTATATTCGACGTATGACGATTTACGGCAGCTTAATAAAAGGATAGTAGAGCTTGGTAAATACTATAATAAGCCGGTTGTAGCAACCGGAGACGTGCATTTCCTTGATCCGTATGATGAGTTTTTCAGAAGGATCGTAGAGCATTTTCAAGGCTATACAGATATCGAGAATCAGGCAGAACTCTATTTAAAGACAACGGAAGAAATGCTGGAAGAATTCAGCTATTTGGGCGAGAAAAAAGCTTTTGAAGTTGTCTGTACAAACACAAATGCTATAGCTGGTATGATTGACGATATGAAACCCTTCCCCTATGGCACGACCTATATGCCTGAAATAGACGGTGCTGAAGACGAAATAAAGCTACTTTCTGATAAAAAAGTAAAGGCAATATATGGAGAAAATCTTCCGCAGATAGTATCCGAAAGGCTGGACAGGGAATTAGAATCGATAATCAAGCATAAGTTTTCAGTACTATATTATATTGCGCATAAACTCGTTAAAGCGTCTATAGACGACGGTTATTTCGTCGGCTCCCGAGGTTCGGTCGGTTCGTCTTTGATTGCGTGGCTGACTGATATAACTGAGGTCAACCCGTTACCGCCTCATTATGTATGTCCCTCGTGCAAACACAGCGATTTTGATATAGATACCGATAAGTTTGAATGCGGTGCCGATATGCCCGATGCTAATTGTCCGGTATGTGGAGAAAAGTATAATAAGAATGGATTCGATATTCCGTTTGAGGTGTTTCTAGGTTTTGACGGGGACAAGGTGCCAGATATCGATCTGAATTTTACGTATGCTTTTCAGCCTAAAGCCCATAAGTACATAGAGGACGTATTTGGAAAAGATCACGCCTTTAGGGCTGGGACTGTATCAACACTCAAAGAAAAAACAATATACAGCATGATAATGAAATACTCGGAATCTCATGGGTTGAGTATGAATAACGCCGAGATAGACAGGATACAACAGGGATGCATTAATATAAAACGAACAACTGGACAGCATCCGGGAGGCATCGTTATTGTACCAAGGGATATGGACATCTATTCTTTTACTCCGATACAATATCCATCTGATGATAAAACAAAGGGGAACTACATAACTCACTTTGATTTTGACTCCATCCACGATACGCTTATAAAGGTCGATGTTCTCGCGCAAAACGAGCCGTACCGGCTCACTTTACTGCATCAATTGACAGGTATTGATCCCAGGGACATCCCGCTTGACGATCCTGCAACGATGTCTTTGTTTGAAAACACCGAAGCCTTAGGAGTCAAGCCGGAGGAGATCGGTTCAAATGTCGGTACTCTTGCTATTTCGGAATTGAATACCGCATTTGTACGCAATATGATCGAAGAGACAAAACCTAAAAGTATAAGCGGACTGGTTCGAATCAGCGGCCTTTCGCATGGTACTGACGTCTGGATCAATAATGCCCAGAATTTGATAAAATCCGGTACGGCATCCCTTAACAGGGTCATATGTTGTCGCGAAGATATATTGAACGATCTCATGCATAAAGGCGTGGACAAAAAGCTTGCTTTCAATATCATGGAAACAGTACGAAAGAATAAACCATTATCTAAGGACATGATAAATGCAATGAAGAAGGCAGGATTACCGGATTGGTATATACAGAGCTGCGAAAAGATACAATACCTTTTTCCCAAAGCACATGCAGTTGCATATATTATAACTGCTTTCAGGACCGCATGGTATAAAATCCATAGGCCATTGGAGTTTTATGCCGCCTATTTTACTACAAAGTTGGATGATTTTAACGCCAATTTTGTAGTTGATGGAAAAATCGGAATCAAGAAATATATGATGAAGCTGGACGCAGATATAAAAGATGGCGTAAAAAAGGCAACAACAGAGAAGATCACGATAGAGATAGTCAATGAAATGTATGCAAGAGGCTTTGAATTCCTGCCTGTTGACCTATATGCCTCTCATGCAACTATGTTTTTGCCTGAGGAAGGGAAGATACGCATGCCGCTATGCTCTATCGAGGGACTCGGAACAACTTCAGGAGAGGCTATAATGGAACAAAGATCTGTATCCGCGTTTATTTCAAAAGAGGATCTTTGCGAAAGAGGGAAGATAAATAAGACGGTTTTGGAAAAACTGGATAGCATGCAATGCTTGACAGGCTTATCGGAAACCAACCAATTAAGCTTGTTTTAATAAAAATGTTTTTGGAAGCTATTGCAAATGGCAACTTAATATGCTACTATACTATTGATTTTTGATTTAGGGACAGTTTTGGAGTGGGAAGACCCACTCTTTCATTTTGATAAACAAACCGGGGTATGATTTTTGAGCCGAAACATCGAAGCGAAGATTTTTGAATATGCAGAAAAACCAGCTAACGAGCTTGGGTTTGAACTGGTTGACGTGGAATTCAAAAAGGAAGGCAAGGAATATATTCTATATATATATATCGATAAACCCGGCGGGGTAAATATCGATGATTGCCAGTGCATGAGTGAAAGACTTGATACTATTTTGGATGAACAGGATCCCATATCTCAAAGTTATTGTCTTTGCGTATCTTCTCCGGGGTTAGACCGACCGCTGAAGAAAGATAAGGATTTTGAAAAAGCCGTAGGTAAGCAAATCGAGATCAAGCTTTTTAAGCCGCATAATAACAAGAAAATTATTATCGGTAAGTTGATATCCTATGACGATGAAGCTGTGTACGTAGTGGACATAGATGATGAAATCACTGTTTTGAAAAAGGATATTGCTCTTGCTAAGCTTTATATAACATTTTAATTGGAGGAAACATAGGATATGAATGACGAGCTTATTGCTGCGTTAGACGCTATCGAAAAAGAGCGGGGAATAGATAAAGATGTTCTTATTGAAGCTATAGAATCGGCGCTTATATCTGCTTATAAGCGTAATTATGGAACTACCCAGAACGTTCGAGTAGAATTTGATAAAGAAACCGGTAAGGTGCAGGTATTTGCAGCAAAAACGGTAGTAAAAGATGTTGAGGATCCACAGAGCGAAATATCACTTCAAGAAGCTAGAGACATCAGCCCAGTTTATGAATTGGAAGATCAGGTTGAGTTTGAAGTCACTCCTAAGACCTTCGGACGTATTGCCGCGCAGATGGCAAAGCAAGTTGTTGTGCAGCGCATACGCGAAGCGGAACGCGGCGTAATATTTGATGAATTTATAGATAAGGAAAACGAAGTTTTAAATGCCCTTGTACAGAGGGTCGAAAGAAATTGTGCATATGTTGAACTCGGAAGAACGGAAGGGCTGTTGATCCAATCTGAAATGATACCCAATGAGATTTTAACGCCTAACAAGCGAGTAAAAGTCTATATACTTGAAGTTAAAAAAACCAATAAAGGCCCTCAGGTTATGGTAAGCCGCACACATCCGGGCTTGATAAAAAGACTGTTTGAGTTAGAAGTCCCGGAAATCCAGAACGGCGTGGTAACGATAAAAAGTATTGCGAGAGAAGCAGGGTACAGAACTAAGATTGCCGTTTCTACAAATGATCCGCAGGTTGATCCGCTTGGCGCTTGTGTTGGACAAAACGGTTTACGTGTTGGCAGTATTGTGCA
>JAVBOF010000105.1:0-9960 GCA_031550915.1 Eubacteriales bacterium
ATGTATGGGATATAATTATTCGTAGTCGCTGATAAACTGCATTTTCGAAATTTTAAACGGGTCAATGTCACAGGGAGAATAAGGATGCCTACACTAAAATTTGCTAAACTTCATGGCCTGGGCAACGATTTTATTTTGATAAATGGTAAGGATATCGGAGAAATAGATCCTTCCGCATTATCAAAAAAGCTATGCAATAGGTATCAAGGCATTGGCGCGGACGGCCTTCTGCTGGTGGCTGAATCCGAGATTGCCGATATTCGCATGATAAGTTATAACAGTGACGGAAGCCTCGCGGAATTGTGCGGAAACGGAATCCGCTGCTTTTCTAAATATATCTACGAAAGAGGAATTTTAGATTCCATCTGTCCAGAAATAGAAACCGATGCGGGCGTTTTAGCGGTAAAGCTGAATGTTATCGGTGGCAAAGTGGATACCATAAAGGTAAATATGGGCGCACCTTCGTTCGAAAGAAAAGATATCCCGATGCTTGGCGAAGGAAGTCCCGTCATAAACGAATTGCTGCATGTGGGCGGTAAAAGCTATTCCATTGCATCCATGCTGATCGGCGTACCGCACACTATGATATTTGTGCAAGACATAGATATCGATGAGCTTTTGCGTATGGGTCCCAAGATCGAAAGGCATCCCGATTATCCCGATAGGACCAATGTCAACTTTGTTAAGTACGTCGGTAAGGATAGGATAATGGTCCGTACATGGCAGCGCGGCGCCGGCCACACTTTGGCTTGCGGCACCGGCTCATGCGCTTCGGCGGTAGCTTGCAGTATGCGCGGCATGACAAGCAGAAGCGTCGATGTCGAACTCGCTCTGGGTGAACTGCATATAGACTGGGCGGCAAACGGCGACGTGTTTATGACAGGGCCTGCAGAATTGGTTTTTGAAGCCGAGATAGGGCTCTAGATCCGGCCCATAAAATACTCAATAATCGGAAGTGCAATTTTGGAAATTTTGACGGGTGAAAAACTGCAAAGGCTGAACGATCAGCTTACTCAAAGAGGTATCCGCGCGTATATCGTCGGCGGTTATGTACGCAATATGTTATTACACCTGCCTTTCAGCGATATCGATATTTGCGGCCCATATAAGCCGGATGAGGTGCTTTCCGCTTTGGATGGGGCCACAGGTATTAAAGCGGTGCCAATGGATACATCACTTGGCACTCTGCGTATACAGCTCGAAAACTATGATGATGTTTTCGAATATACTACCTTCCGGCGCGACAGATACTCCGAAGGCGGCAGCCACAGGCCGGACAAGGTCGAATTCACTTCCGATATCAAACTGGATGCTTTTCGCAGGGATTTCTCAGTAAACGCTTTATACTGCCCTCTCGGAGGCGGCGAAATAATCGATCCAACCGGCGGTCTAAAGGATCTGGATCTCGGCGTCATACGTACAACTAGTGAATATCCCGAAACTATACTGAAGGACGATGGCTTGCGCATTTTACGCATGATCAGATTTGCATGCGAATTGGGTATGTTTATTGACCCCGGTACCTACCGTTGCGCCAGAGCCAATTCTTCTCTTTTGAAGGATATATCACTGGAAAGGGTACGTGACGAATTAAATAAAATACTGCTTTCGGATATAAGATACGGTCTTGAAAAGACCATAAATTCTCCCCTCAGGGGATTGAGGATGATACTGAATTGCGGGCTTTTTGAATATATCATTCCCGACCTGTTAGAGGGTAAAGGACTTGAGCAGGCAAAGCAATACCATGCCTACGATGTTTTGAACCATTCACTACATACTTGTTCATTCACACCTCCGATCCTGTTTATGAGGCTTGCCGGGCTGCTGCATGATATCGGTAAACCCAGGGCGTATAACGCAACAGGTAAGATGTATATGCATGAGTTGATCGCGCTGGATATGATCAGCAAAGCGTTGGGAAACGAAGGCTTGCGCTATCCAAACGAACTGATAGGCAAAGTTTTGCTACTGGTTAAAAACCATATGTACGATCTGGACGGAAAAACCAAAATAAGCAAGCTCAGAATCAAGTTCGCAGATATGGGTATCGATATGGCGAAAGGCCTTGCAGACCTCAGAAGGGCGGATGTACTGGGTTCGGGGCGCCGCGTTGGCACCGTTGCTACGGAGATCAAATGGCGCGAAATCATACAAAACATGGCGGACGAAGGTGTACCGGAATCCATCGACGATCTGGCTATTGACGGCAATGATATAATAAATATCACAGGCTTTGGTCCGGGTGAAATAATCGGAGAGTTGAAAAGGGCGCTTTGGAAGAAAGTGGTTACAGACCCCAGAAAGAACAACCGGACGGACTTGCTCAAGTTTGTTATACAGTATGCTAAGGAAAGGTACGGCAAATATTGTTAAGTTGGCTGCAGCAGTTTTTTTTATACATTGAACACCTTTCTCCTGTTTTAATCATAATAGTCCTCTTCATATCAGCTTGGCTGCAACAATTTGTCCCCCCATACCCCGGAGATACCATGTTACTAATCGGTGGTTATTTTTGGGGTCTTGGAATCGTAGATTTCTATGCGGTTTTTTTCAGCTATTTCCTTGGCACCGTAACCTCCAGTTTCATGCTATTTATGATTGGGGAATGGAAGGGGCAAAAACTATTAGATACAGGGTTTGTGCAGAGGTTTTTTCCGCACGATCAGCAGGAAAAAGCAAAAAATAGTATGAAAAAGATGGGGATATTTACTTTAGTGCTGTGCAAATTCATACCGGGTATCAACTCGATAACCATCATCCTTACCGGCATAATGAAATACAACAAAACACGTGGTATGATACTTATTACGATCGCAGCGATCATACACGATCCGGTCTTTTTCTTTGTTGGACGAACCCTGGGCAGCAATTGGGGCGCAATAGAGAATTTTTTACGGACGTTCAATATTGGTGCTGTAATAGTAGTCTCTATATTGATATGCTTTTATATAGCATATAAATTGATATCCAAACAAATCAAAACCAAAAGGGAAAGGTCTAAAACATTAAGTCCAAATGGCAAATCGGAAGGAGTTTTAACTATGGATTACCGCTCGGAGTACAAGGTATGGACGGATAGTATCAAAGATGCCGGAGTTTTAGCTGAACTTTCGGATATCAAAGACAATGACGATGAGCTCGAAGACAGGTTTTATAAATATCTTGATTTTGGAACCGCAGGCATGCGCGGAATAATCGGCGCGGGTAATAACCGTATGAATATATATATGGTGCGCAGGGCGACGCAGGGGCTTGCTGAGCATTTATCTTCCGGTAAAGCGCATCAAGCAGGCGTCGTTATCGCCTACGACTCCAGAAACTTCAGCGAGGCTTTTGCCCAGGAAGCCGCATGTGTATTAGCGGCAAACGGGATAAAGACATATCTCTACGAGAGCCTTCGCAGCGTGCCGCAGCTTTCGTTTACGGTACGGAAACTTGGTTGTGCTGCCGGCGTCGTCATAACCGCTAGCCACAATCCGAAACAATATAACGGCTACAAAGTATATGGCGCGGACGGAGGACAATTGCCGCCCGATGCGTCCGAAGAGCTGACAAAGACGATAAACGGCGTGGATGCTTTCAACGGTATAAAGCGCATGACCATAGAAGAAGCTTTGGCCGGCGGAATTTTGAAGATAATTGGCAAGGAATTGGATGAAGAGTATTTCAAACAGGTGCTCGGCCTGTGCAAAAATCCGGAATTGATAAAGAATATCGGCGACAGTTTCAAGATCGTATATACTCCACTGCACGGGACCGGAAACATACCGGTGCGCAGGGTGTTAGGTGATATAGGCTTAAAAAATGTCTATATTGTTGCCGAGCAGGAAAGCCCAAACGGTGATTTCCCAACGGTCAAGGCTCCAAACCCGGAAGAACGTGATGTATATGATCTGGCGATAAAACTGGCCGATGAAAAGGGGGCCGACGTTATTATCGCGACAGATCCCGACTGTGACAGGCTAGGAGTAGCGGTAAGGGGGCCAGATGGCAGCTTCGAAGTTTTGACGGGCAACCAGATCGCCTGCCTCATGCTCCAATACGTTTTAGAGCAAACGCAGGTTAAACCGGGGGATTTTGCCGTAAAGTCCATAGTATCTACGGATATGGCTGACATCATATGTAAAGGCTACGGCGCGGAAATGGTTTCGGTGCTGACAGGTTTTAGATTCATTGCCGAAGCCATACAAAACCACATTGAAGCCGTTGAAGCAGGAAAGGCCAAAGGAAGCTTTCTTTTTGGCTTTGAAGAAAGCTACGGCTATTTGATGGGCGATTTCGTGAGGGATAAGGATGCGTGCATCGCATCCATGTTATTGGCGGAAACGGCCGCATGGCACGCTTCACGCGGAAAAACCCTGTATGAGGGTTTGCGGGAGCTATATGAAAGATTCGGCTGGTTCAAAGAGAGCGTCAGGAGCTATACCTTCGCTGGCATCGATGGATTGAAGCGTATCGACAGGATTATGGATACCCTGCGCAACGTCCCACAAAATGAATTTGCCGGACTAAAAGTGATTGCCGTCAGGGATTATTCCAGTGGAAAGCGCGTTGCCGGCGGCGCTATCGAAAACCTCACGCTTCCCAACTCCAACGTATTGTATTTCGAACTGGAAGGTAATGCCAGGGTTATTGTGCGGCCTTCAGGCACAGAGCCCAAGCTGAAGTCCTACATTACGGTTTGCGCCGGTACCGAAAGTGAATCGGAAGCTTTACTGGATAATTTGAGTGCTGAATTTCATACAATCATCCAGGATATTTGATTGAACTTTAATACTTGCTAAGTTGTTATAGCGGCATATACAGTTTTGCCAGTATTATGTAAAAACAAGATGGCAGATAAAAACGGATGCCATTAGTCCGGAAATCTCCGCTATAAGCGCTGCCACAATAGTATGGCGTACATTCTTTATACCTACTGAGCCGAAATAAAGCGCTACCGTATAGAATATTGTTTCGGTCGAACCCATCATAGTGCTTGCCAGCCTGCCAACAAACGAGTCAGGCCCGTATCTTTGCAGCGTTTCCGCCAAAAGCGCCATAGACGCGCCTCCGGAAAACGGACGAAGCAATGCCAGCGGTACTATTTCAGCAGGTACTCCAACGCTATTGAACACGGGCTGAAGTATGCCGATTATCAGATCGAGTCCGCCGGAAGCACGGAAAACGCTTATCGCAATAAGCATTGTGGCAATATATGGCATGACCTTTATTGCAGTAGTAAGCCCCTTCTTTGCGCCTTCAATAAATGCTTCATAAACATTCACTTTTTTGATAAGCCCATATACTATAACAAAGACCATTAGTAGCGGCAGTATCAATGCAAATATTTCTGTGATCTGCATTTTCAACCACCTTTCCGTTCAAGAAGTTTGGCAGCAATGATCCCGACAGCTGTAGATACGCATGTCGCAAACAATGCCGTACCCACGATTTCCGCAGGTGCGGCTGAACCCGTTGCCGCACGTATCGAAATTATCGTCGTTGGGATGAGTTGTATAGATGATGCGTTTATGACCAATAGAAGGCACATTGCGTTGGTTGCCCTGCTTTTATCCCTGTTGTTCAGCTGCATATTTTCCATGGCCTGCAATCCGACCGGCGTTGCGGCATTACCCATGCCAAGCATGTTGCAGGCAAGATTCATCGAGACGAGACTTATCGATTTATCATCGCCTGCCAGCTCCGGAAAAAGCCTTGCTATAAGCTTTTTCATTCTCTTTGCCATAGCTTTTGTAAGCCCGGCTTTTTCAGCGATTTCGAGTATACCAAGCCATAGGGCATACGCGCCGATCAATGCAATACATAGCGTGACTGCATTCGATCCGCCTTCTATAGCCGCCTGCACTATAGACTCGCCTTTCCCTGTAAAAACTGCCAGGAGCAATCCTCCTGCCAACAAAAATGCCCACAGATATTTCAACATCCGATATACCCCCATACTAGGTATATGTATGCAAAAGCGGCGCATAGAACAATGTAATATTATGCAATTGAACTACATATATTTCCCCTGCTGATAAAGATATGCTTATTTATTAATAATTATGATGTAATGGGATTTTTTATTATTTAATACTTGACGTACAAGCCTATTGTAGATTATAATATCACGTGTTGCGGTAGTTAAATCAGCATTGAAGGAGACAAAAAATGAAATCAACAGGTATCGTAAGAAAGGTAGATGAGTTAGGTCGAGTTGTCATCCCAATTGAGCTTAGGAGAACCATGGGAATAGAGATCAAAGACCCCGTGGAAATTTATGTAGAAGGAGAACATATAATCCTAAAAAAATACCAACCCGCTTGCATTTTCTGTGAAAATGTCAGTAACGTAAGCGTATACAAAGGGAAAAACATCTGCTCAGACTGCATGGTAGAACTTTCTAATGCAAAATGAGTTTGCATGAAAGCTCCACTTAAGACCTAAATACGACGCACACTATTGTTGAGGGATTTTTAAGCTGGCGGAATAAACTTTATTTTTTGGAATGTGTAACAATAAGGCTGTTGCTGCAACAGCCTTATTTTTTGTTAGGCCAATCGACAAAAGTTCACTTATGCTATCCGTTATTTCCTTTTCTTCCTTTATTTGCTTGGATTCCGCATAATTCGCTTCAATTACGATAACAAACTCGCCTCTCGGATCTTTCGGAGGATTTTCGGATGTATACATATTTACCGCATGCAAAATATCTGTATAAATAACCTCTTCATGGATTTTAGTCAATTCCCTCGCAATCGTTATGCCACGGTTACCGGCCGCTTCATGTATCTCCTTTAACGCAGATTTTATCTTGTGCGGGCTTACATACATTATCAGCGGTCTGTCACTCGTCGTTATGTCTGCAAGTATTTTTTTCTTTTCTTTGTTTTCCCTTGGCCAAAAGCCTAAAAAGACAAAACCGGATGAGTCTATACCCGAAAGACAAAAGGCCGAAAGCGCCGCGTTGGCTCCGGGAAGGACGGTAACATTTATGCCTTCCGCCCTTGCCATACGCACAAGCTGGCTTCCAGGGTCACATATACAGGGCATCCCCGCGTCCGAAACCAGCGCGACATCATTACTTTGCTTCAATATATCGATTATCTCGTCATACCGCTTTTGTTTGCTATGCTCGTGAAAGCTTATCAAAGGCTTTTTTATACCAAGATGGTTCAACAGCCCTAAGGTTCGCCGTGTGTCCTCCGCGGCAATATAATCAGCTTCGCTTAAGATACGTATAACGCGCAGGGTTATGTCTTCAAGGTTACCAATCGGCGTTGCGCAAAGATATAAAACTCCACTCATAACAGCGTTTCCTCCATATGGTATATCTCCTTCATCTCTTTTGTATAGTTGCCTTCCGAATCATATACAAATAGAGCCGGCTCCCATTGTACGCCGGGTTTCCCCTGCTTTACTGCCTCCAGCATGAAAAGGTTGGGTGCCTTTTGGGCGCTGGGCTGTATCATACGTATACGTTTCGGCTCTAATCCGCCCTTTTCCAATGCATGCAAAAGCTCTGTAAACCGATCTGTGCGGTGGATCAAAAAGAGCTTGCCTCCCGCCACCAGCAGTTTCCATGCCGCAGAAACAACGTCTTCGATCGTACACATCAATTCATGCCGCGCAATCGCCTTGTATTCAGATTCATTTATCTTTCCGGAATTTATCTTTTTGTATGGCGGATTACACGTGACGGTATGATACGAATTTTTCTTGCAGTATAGTTCGATGTTGCGGATGTCCCCATGGATGATGCTGATCTTTCCGTCCATAGTGTTCATTGCGACGCTTCGGGCTGCCATATCCGCTATGTTCTCCTGTATCTCGACTGCGTCAAAATGACAGCCGCACCTCGCGGAAACAAGCATTGGTATAACGCCACTGCCGGTACAAAGATCGATCGCCCTGCTGCCCATATCCGTTTTTGTGAAGCCTGCAAGCAAAACCGCATCTGTCCCGAAGCAAAATACGGAAGGATTTTGTATTATTTTCAACCCCTTATATTGAAGGTCGTCTATCCTTTCACCCTGTATGATATCTGCTATCACAATCACCATCCAAATGATTTTTTTGAAAACTGCCTACTCATGCAAGACCTTATACGCTTCTATAAAGCAATTTGTTTCCTTCCGCAAACGCCATAATATCGCCCGTATCCAGCAAGTATGAAAGGTAGGCAGACACCGAATTGAAATAAAGGGTATGCTGCTGTATCCTCGCGTCGAGGTCATATTTACACATCATAAATCCCAAGCATTCCTCGCGGGTCATAGGGGAGGAAAGCGCTTCCCTGATAACGCTCACATTTTGCAGGAGAAAACCTTTATTTATCTCCGAAAGCTCCTTTATATCATCTACACGTCCGGTATGAACGCCAAAATACTCCTTGTAATCTCCGCGTGCAAGTGTTTCAATACTTTTCAGCATCCCTTTTATGTCTATATGGTAAGGCATCCTGCTGTGTTCCCATGTCCGCTTCGGCAGCAGCACATCGCCGAAATAGCAAATGCCCTCCCCGGATACGATGCCCACATGATCGGGAGAATGGCCTCCAAGCTCGATAATATCAATATCTATCCCGTGCAGGTTTGTCTTGCCATATTCTACGATATCTGCATATATCGGGCCATCCCTTTGTACAAATACCTTTTCAAGCACATCAGGAACCACTGAAGTATATAGGCAAAGCCCCTCCAACTCCGGATGCTCCATGAATATCCTTTCTTTTTTCGTACAATATATTTTTGCGTTATATTCCTTTTGTAAATAGCCGTTTCCGCCACAATGGTCCCTGTGGGAGTGCGTATTTACGACCGCGACAGGAGTGAGCCCAGCTTCTTTAGCTGCATCAGCCGCAAATTTCGCGCCAGTTGAGTTTATGCCGCTGTCCACGAATATACATTCATCGTTTTCTGATACCAGCATGCCAAACGATAAGGATTGTTTGAGATAATAGCTGTTGCGTCCGAGTTTTGTCCAGTTCTGCATGAAATTTTCCTTCCATTGTGCTTTATCAGAACGATTATATTCTTAAGACCATAAAAAGTAAATGGATATTGCTCCATTTCAACTATTACAAATACGCTGACGGCCCGATTTGGTTTTATTGATCTAAAAAATTTTATATTTATGATATACTTATTTAACCGACACGTCATCGTCAAAAATAAATGGATCGGATGCAGGAATGGCGCTGAATATAATTGCCGGTCGCCCGGGCTCCGGAAAGACCAGGTTTATAAAACAATGCATAAAGGACTCGTGGGATGGATGCCTGAAGGAAAGGATATACCTTATCGTCCCGGAGCAGTACTCTTTGGAAGCGGAAAGGGAGCTGATCGACTATCTTGCTTTACCTGGGCTTTTTGGCATTGAGGTTTTAAGCCTCGACAGGCTTAAAACACGCATATTTGAGCTTTATGGCGGGCCGGGCCTCGGCCAGCTTAGCAAAAGCTCTATGCGTATTATATTGATGAAGCTCATGTCCCAATATAAGCACGAGCTTGTCTATTACACAAAATCGAAGGACATGGACGGTTTCGTTAAAAAACTCGCGGCTGAGATTAACGAACTTCAGGATGCCGGAATCGAAGTGTCAGATCTAGCGGCATATGCAAGCGGTATGCCCGCGCCTTTCGGAAATAAGCTAAAGGACATCGCGTTCCTGTATAGCGCGTATCAAAACGAAATCGAGGGACGTTTTAACGACCCTCATCATGCTATCGACTTGCTCACGGAGATAATAGAAAAAGAGAATCATTTTAACGGGGCGAAAATATTCATAGACGGCCCCGATACATTCAACCGCCAAATCTGCAGACTCTATGGAGCTATGATGGAGCAAGCGGATGTTTACATCAGCCTCTGCCTGGACGACGAAGGCGCGCCGGACGGCTATCTCTTCCAGCCAGACAGGGATAAGCTTCATATGCTTTTGGATATAGCAAAAGAGAAACGGGTGCCTGTCAA
>JAVBOF010000125.1:0-13759 GCA_031550915.1 Eubacteriales bacterium
GTGTACTTGCCGGCGGTATCTACATGATGTTTTTGGTACTGGGCTCAGCTATCGTCAAGAAACGTTTTACTGCAACGATAATCGCACTTGTTCAGGCCTTGCTCGTAATATTGACGGGGCTTCACGGGTCACATGGCGTACTGAGCCTTATTACGTATATAGCTCCGGGAATCGCAGTGGACATCGTGGTCATAATATTGTATGCCTTAAGGAATAGTGGCACCAAGCGTAAAGAGTACGGGGGCACGAAGGTTACGGAGCTTGGTCCGGTATGCTGTTTCATATGCGGCCTTGCGGCCAATATAACGGGATCTTTTTTGGTAAATATCGTCTATTTTAATCTGCCGCTGGTGCCGCTGCTGCTTTCGCTTTGTGTCGCTATGCTATCTGGCGGGCTTGGCGGCTTGCTTGCTTACGCAATAGCGAAAAAACTCAGTAGGATCATTCATCATGGCCCGATGATAGAGGACGATGATGATGTAGATGGAAACAATGAGCTGGAAAAAACTGATAAGCAACAATAAAAAAATTATTTTCATTAGCGCAACGGCTTTGATCGTGGGTCTACTGATTGGTATTTTGATACCCAAAAGTACGGGGGGGCATGTGCCGCGTTTCTTTGTAAAGGGTGACGTCAAAGCTACGCTTATAATCGATGGCTTTGATAAATACAAGACGGTCGGCAAGACTGTTGAAGGCCAAGCGCTTAAGGGGATATCTATTAAGGATATCTTAGATAACGCGGCGCCATACAGCGAGGATTACGATGTTTTGGCCGTTGGGGATGACGGCTTATCTTCATTGCTATTAGGTGGATTGGAAGGCGCGAATGTATATCTATCGAAAAACAACGGATGGGAGCTTATCAATGAAAGGCATCCAATTAGCAGCAATATAAAGCACCTGAGTCAACTGATCGTAGTGGAAAGAGGAGAATTTTCCCCAAGCTGCGTTACGGTGATCGATGCGGAAAACAACGGATTGGTCTACGCCAAAAGCCCCGGACAGGCACTATTAGGCAGATATACCGTCGAAACATACTTTGAGGGAACATCACAGAAGAATTATGATGAAAAGACTTTCGGAGTATCGGTATATACACCAAAAGTCATAATTCCGCTGGAACAATATAAAAACAAAGTGCGGGTCATTTGTTCCAGTGGTGAACAACAACTTTACGATGGAGCAGGCTGGCTGGAACTGGCCTCAAACCGCTGGGATTTCCGCGGCAGCGACGGAAAAACGATGATAAAAGATGTAAAAACGGTTATTGTAAACGCTCCGTCTAAAAGCATCATGGATGTTTATGGCGCGGCGGAAAATGCATTGAAGAACGGAAAGGACGTAACCGTGATAGAATTGGACGGCATGGGTTGTGCTGCTTTTGATTTCTTTGCTAACAAAGGCTCTATAATTCCACCTGAGGCTTGGGGCAAGTATGAAAAGGCCAGCGTCATGTTTAGACCGGTATCCCAACCGGGGCTGGCGGCCATGCTGGCGGGCGAGGACGGATCAAAAACGGGTATTTTAGACAGAAGCGACAGGGAACCAAAAACGGGAGATATATTCACCAAGGCAACGGAGATGAAAAAGACATGCGCATATATCGAGGGAGACGGGGCGTTGATAAAAACATCGCAGGAACCTGTGATAAATGTGGATTCCAACAAGAACGGGCTTACGGACGACGAAGTGTTTGACGCGGCGATGAAAACCTCCGATGATAAGCCTAATCTGATGTTTGTACATTTTCATGGTATAGACGATGTGTCTCACGATAAAGGCCCGTATTCCCATGAAGCGCTGACAACTATCAAGCAAGTGCTGGATTACAGCGTGCAGATATTGGAAAAGCGTGAAGGCAGGGTAATAATAACCGCTGATCATGGACAGCATAACGCGGGCGAAGGTGGAGACCACGGAAAATGCATACCCGAGGATATGTTTGTGCCTTATTGGCAATTTGAAAAATAGATTAAAGGAGCGAAGATGAAAAAGCAGACAAAGATACTTATCATAATCGTTGCCGTACTTATCGCGGCGATCATAGTATTCGCCGTTTTAAACGCAGAAAACACTAAGAATAAAAAAGAGCTTGCCGATACAGGCGGCATAAGCATAAAAATGGATGATAAAGTGCTTGCAACGGTGGATTTGGCCAAGCTTGAAGGGATTGGTATGCAGGATATCGATGCCAATTTGAAAAAGGATGGACAGGCTGCGGAGCCGAAGGTATACAGGGGAACCCCTTTGACGGATGTATTCAAAGATGCAGGGATAGATGTTACAGGGAAGAAAGCCGTGATATTTAGCGCTTCGGACGGATATTCTTCCGCATATACCACGGAAGAAGCTGTGGAAGAGGGCAACCTTTATATAGTAGCATATATAGGGGGAGAGCCTCTTGGATCCAAAGAAGATGGCGGGAGCGGCCCGTACATGCTTATTTCAAAGAAGGACAGCTTCAGCCAAAGATGGTGCAAATATCTTTTGGAGATAGAAATAAATTGAGTGTGTATCTTCGTTGTGAAGGCCTGTCATTTAAATACCCCGGCAGAAAGGATCATCTATTTAAAGACGTTTTTCTGGATGTTTCCGCCGGAGAGATAGTCGCGATTCGCGGGCAGAACGGCAGGGGAAAGACGTCACTTTTTTATTGCCTCAGCGGTATTATCCCAAACATATATCATTATGAGGTTGGGGGAGATATTTGGCTTATGGGAGAGAATATTCGCGGAAAAAGTCTTCCGAATATCGCCCGGCAGCTTGGCATGGTATTCCAGGATCCGGATACCCAGCTCTTTTCGCCTTTTTCAGAGGATGAAGTTGCGTTTGGACCCGAAAACTTGTGCATGGAGCAGCAGGAGATAATCCGACGCGTAGATGAAGCCTTGGAAACCGTCAACATGCAGAAATACAGGCAATCGTCTCCGGACAAACTTTCCGGCGGGCAAAAGCAGCTTATTGCTTTGGCTTCGACCCTGGCTTTAAATCCCTCCGTATTGCTTTTTGACGAAGCAATGTCACAATTGGACGATGAGGCCGCCGGTATGATAATGAAGATGATTTTAGATTTGAAGAAAAAGGGAAAGGCCATCGTGATGATAGACCACGAAGAAGAAAGGCTGAAAATAGCGGACAGGGTATTTGCATTGGAAGATGCGATTTTAAAGCCATGCAAAGCGGGTGCTTGAATGAGCAAAAGCTTTATTGAATTGGCTGAAGTAGTATACAGATATCCGGACAGCGGCTTCACGCTTGGTCCGTGCACCGCCAGTTTTGATGACGGTGAGTTTACCGTTATTGCAGGCAGGAACGGAAGCGGGAAGACTACGCTTGGCAAGCTTATGGTAGGGCTTTTGAAGCCAGACGAAGGAAAGATTACGATAGACGGCAAGGATATCGCGGAGATGAAGCTTTGCGAAATAGGTATGAAAATCGGCTACCTCTTCCAAAACCCCTCGTTTCAACTATTTGCCGCTACTCCGATAGAGGAGATATCCTTTGTTTTGGGTCTGAAAGGCTTTGAAGAAGTGGCATGCAAGGAAAAATCCATACAGATGCTAAAGGCGTTTAAACTTGAACATCTGCGCAATAAAAACGCGTACAGGTTAAGTAAGGGTGAAAAGCAAAGCCTTGCAATGGCTGCGGTTTTTGTAAATGAGCCGGAAATTTTGCTATTTGATGAGCCGACTACCGGCCTTGATACCGTGCGCCGTGCTTATCTACTTGAACTTATGGAGCAATGGCGCGTTGAAAAACGCGGGGTTATAACGATAAGCCACGATAAAAGATTGACGCAAAGGCAGGGCGTCAGGCTGATTTCCATGGAAAATGGAAGGATAACGGAGGATCAAAATGGATTTTAGTTCAAAGCTTGATCCCCGTACAAAACTCGCGCTCCTGGTGGGCACGACAACCCCCGCCGTGTTTGTACACAGGCCGCTGTTTCTGTTTTGCATAATGTGCATCATCCTGCTTCTTTGCCTGGTTTTGAAGGTGGATCTGCAGAGGATACTCAGAAGTTTGCGATTCATAATCCGTATGATCATATTCGTGGGGTTGATACAATGTATTTTTATCCGGACAGGTAAACCCTTAGTTAGCATAGACGGTTTTGTACTGTTTACGGCGGATGGCGTATCAAGGGCTATTTTGATGGTGATGCGCGTCATTGCGATCATAATGGGCGCTTCGATTATGACGACTTCGAAGCAAAGGGACAGTATCCAGGGGCTCGTGCAGATGAAGTTTCCATATGAGCTGGCCTTTATGTTAATGATAGCCTTGCGTTTCCTTCCGATGTTCCGAGAAGAATTCAGAAACGCGATGCTGGCAATTCAGCTGCGTGGTGTGGATATCAATGGGATGAAGCTAAAGAAGCGTCTCCGCGTATATTCGTACATCTTTATGCCGGTAGTTGCCGGTGTCATGCTGAAATCGCAGGATCTATCTATGGTTATGGAGATGCGAGCTTTTAGGGCATTCCCCAAAAGAAGCAGCATAAGGACACTAATTTTATGCAAAATGGATTATGCTATCATGCTGTTCGCAGTGCTTTTTCTTGCCGCGGCAGTATATTTGAACTTTTTTACTGGGTTTTTAGCAATAAACTTTTGATAGATAGGGAGGTAACTTTATGAAGGCGATTTCGGTATACGGGCTTTCGGACTCCGGCAAAACCACGTCCGTGGTAAGCATCATACAGGAGTTATGTGCAAGGGGATATACCGTTGGTTCGGTAAAGCGCATCCATCACGGGGAATTCCATATGGATACGCCGGGCAAGAACACGGACAAACACGCGCATGCGGGTGCGAACACGGTCGCGGCATTGGCGAGCAAGGAAACGGCGGTATTGTTTCCAAGGCAGCTGGCAATAGACGAGCTGCTGAAATTTTACGACCAGGATTTTGTGATCTTTGAGGGCTACAGGGGCAGGGAGTTTCCAAAGCTGTTGTCCCTGCTGGATGTAGCTGATCTCGATAAAGAGATAGACGAAACGGTTATCGGCCTGGTGGGTGTTGGGGTTGCGGGGATGACGGAATACAATGGGCTGCCGTGTTTTGATGCAAGGACCCAATTCAAAGCGCTTGTGGATTTCATAGAGGAAAAGTGTATCGAATATGCCCCGATGTATGATGAGGACTGCTGTTCGTCATGCGGAAGTAATTGCAGGGATTTTAGAAAGAAGCTTATCCAGGGCGAAGTCAGCAAGGAAGAGTGCGCGTTGTTCAGCGGTGATGTTGAATTGACGGTCGGCGGCAAGAATATTACGATGGTACCTTTTGTGCAGAGGATATTGAAAAACAGTGTAGATGCAGTTTTAAAGGAGCTTGACGGGTATTTCGAAAACGCGGACGTGCAGATACGGATTAAGAAAACAGGAAAATAAAAATATCCATTGCGTAGCTTGAACAGGATAACCTCGAAACGGTGTTGGGCCTTCCCGGGTAGCGCGTACGATCATCAATAAAATTGCTCTAACATATAAAGAATTGCTACGCCGCTAATTAATGCATAGCAATTCTTTTTGATAAAGCTTAAATGTTTAGCCTTGTCTTTACCGGCGTCAGCCGGAGACATATTATTGATCCAATATATCCTTCATATAATCTATGAAGTATGCGAACGCTATACCCGGCTCTTCCAATGCCAGATTCCATCGTTTTACCCATTCCAGGCTTATATAGCCGCCATATTTTCCGTTTGCCAGCAGAACGGTGAATTCCCGCAAAGGCAGGTCGCCCTGTCCTGTTATGACATATCGCAGTTTACCGCCTTCTATTAGGGAATCTTTGTAATGGACATGGCATATATACGGCTTTAGGTTTTCGAACGTTGTCCTTGGGTCTTCGTTAAAGAAACGGTACGGATGATGGACATCCCAAAGCGCGCCGATGCCGTTTCCTCCGATTGATTGAATTAGCTTTGCGAGCCTTTCACTCTTGGCGTAAAAACCGTTGCTTTCGATCAAAAGCTTTACACCCTTGCCTTCAGCGTACTTTGCCAAACGTGACGCCGTCTCAAAAACAAGCCCTTCATCTACGTTGCCTTCAGGCTCCGGGCCGTTATCCCCCATGACGCGGATATAGGGCGTGCCCAATTCAGCGGCAATATCGATATATTCCTCGCCTTCCCAAATACTGTCGTCCTTACGCGCGGCAACGTGAAGAAGGCATGACGAAGTAAGGCATGGAATCTCAAGCTTGAGATCAGAAAGCCTTTTCTTCGTTAGATCAATATTTTCGGCCTTGAATTGTTTTATTCTGGGAACATATATATCGTTCTTAATGCCCCGGATCTCAATGCCGTTATAACCAAGATCCTTTGCGGCGGCGATAACATCATCGAACGACCAATCCGGGCAGCCTAAAGTGGAAAAAGCTAATTTCATCGTTTACTCCGTTTCTTCGCTGTATTTTCTACAGCCTTAAATGCTATCTGAATTATACCATATTTTTAGATATATGTAATCGAAGAAAAAACGCCTACTCCCAATCTATAAGGCCTTGTTGATCCAGATACTGGTCCCAGTATTCCAGATATCCGTCGGTTATCAAAGATACCAGCGCCTTTTGTTCCTGATCTTTGCCTTTGCCGAGCTTTTCATAGATGTACTCGTAAGCTTCGTCCTCGTCATACAGAGCGCCTTCGTCTATTTTATTGCTTTTCATAAACTCGGCGTCGGCATCCATCGCCGCACGCAAAATATTCTGAAGGTCTTCATCGGGTACGCCTTTATAGGCAGCTTCAGACTTCATCTTCCCGTGTATATAAGCAAAAACTTCATCCCTGTTCAAATCTTCAAACATTTTATACCCCCAATATCTTTTCCATGGATTCGAGTCCCTCGTCAAAAGCCTTTATACAGGCGTTGACCGTGTCGGGCTTGTTAAGGTCCACTCCGGTTATCTTTAAAAGATCCAGAGGATAACCGCTTCCACCGCTTTTTAAGAAATCCATATAGCTTTCCGCGGCGCCGTTCTTCTTTGTAATTATATCCATTGCTATGGCGACGGCGGAAGAAAAGCCCGTGGCATATTTATATACGTAAAATGCGCGGAAGAAATGCGATACCCTTGCCCATTCCATGCCGATATGGCTATCCAATACCATACTTGGGCCGTGGTAATCACTGTTGAGCTTCGTATATACCTTCACAATGGATTCCGAAGTCAGCGGTTCGCCGTTCTGAACCATGTTGTGGGTAATGCGTTCAAACTCCGAAAACATGACCTGACGGAATACGGTCGTACGGAACTGCTCCAGATAATGGTTCAACAGGGACGCACGGACGGCGTCGTCTTTTTCCGTCTGGATCAGATAATGGCTAAGCAGTAGCTCGTTCACTGTTGAAGCGACTTCCGCGTTGAATATAGCGTATTGCGCCTTGGGATATGGCTGCGCCCCGTCACTGAAATAGGAATGCATGGCATGCCCCAATTCATGAGCTATCGTAAACACGTGGTTTATATTGCCCTGGTAGTTCAAAAGCACATACGGATGAGTTCCAAACGCCCCCCAACAATAAGCGCCGCTCATCTTGCCGACGTTTTCATACCGGTCTATCCATGCTTCACTAAATGATTTTTCCAACGCATCGCAATATGTTTTACCAAGAGGCTGCATGCCCTCACGAACCATACCGATTGCCCTGTCATACGGTATGTTTTGTTTGGGTGAATCCGTTATAGGAGCATATAGGTCATACATATGCATCTCACTTAGATTCAGAGCCTTTTTCTTCATACCTATGTATCGATGGAGCGATGGAAAGCCTTTATGTATTGTATCTATCAGCCCGTCATATACCGAGGCGGGTACGTTATCATCCATAAGGGCGGCTTCGAGCGCACCGTCGAATTTTCGGGCGTTAGCATAGAAGATATCCGCTTTTACACTTGCGTTCAATAGCGAAGCCCAGGTGTTTTTCTGGCCCTGATAGGTGGAATAGAACTTTTCGAAAGTATCCTTGCGAAGCTCCCTGTTACGGCTTTCCATAAGGCTTGTGTACCTGCCATGGGTTATTTCGGTCTCTACGCCGTCTTCATCCACTACGCTGGGGAACTTCGTATCAGCGTTGTTGAGCATCGTATAAATATTCCGCGCGGCGGAAGCTATTTCGCCGGACATGGCCAAAAGCTTCTCTTCGGGTTTTGACAGTATATGCTCCCGCGAGCGGTTTATATCGTCCAAATAATGGTCGTAAACATCCAGACGGCGTTCATCCTTTGCGAAGCTATCGAGCTTTTCTTTGGGTATCTCCAGTATTTCAGGTGTTATAAATGAAGTTGCACTGCTTATCTGTACGCCCAGGGATTCAACCCTGTCGGACATTTGCTGGTAAAGGGCAACGTTGGTGTCCTCGTCCCTGCGCATATGCGCAAAGACATACAAACGTTCCATTCGTTTGCTATTTTCGCTTACCGCTTCCAAGCATTCGGCGAGATCCTGAGGGCTTTTGCCAAGCTTGCCGCTGTGGCGCAACAATTGGTCTACTCCGCTTTGCAAGGATTTGAACTCGTCCTCCCATTCTTCATTGGATGCAAACAGGTCTTCGAGCCGCCATTTGTCTGTATTGTCTATCTCTTCCCTTTTGGAAA
Organism: Eubacteriales bacterium; assembly: GCA_031550915.1. Classification (GTDB taxonomy): domain Bacteria; phylum Bacillota; class Clostridia; order Christensenellales; family MGBC116941; genus JAVBOF01. The sequence goes on from JAVBOF010000125.1 coordinate 8,607, forward strand.
GCTTATTTGCTTCTGCCATAATATTTCCTCCTATGATTGTTCACGCTTGGATTATACCATAATTAGTATTTTCCGCATATCCAACAAAATAATTCACCCGGTGGTAGGCCATTAAACTGCTTACTCGACGCCAACAGGCGCGGGTCGAATGCAGCAGTTGAAAAACAGTTTTCGCCGGTTGACCGTGCGGCCTGTTTGATGTAAACTTTTAAGGATAATGAAATGCTTTGGGGGAGAAAACATGCAGAGTTTTGAAGGGCTTGGCATACGCCCGCCGGAAGTTCTTTTGCCAAAGGGCTGCAACTGGCAGAAATGGGCTGTCATTGCTTGCGACCAATATACTTCACAGCCGGAATACTGGCAAAAGGTTGCGGACTTTGTTGGAGATGATCCCAGTACACTGCATATCATATTGCCGGAAATATATCTTGAAAATGAAAATAAGCAAGAAACTATTGCCCGGATAAACAAAAATATGGACGTCTATTTGAACGACGTTTTAGAGCCTTGCGGCGAGGGCTTTGTTTTCGTCCGCAGGCAGATAGGCAAGGGAGTATTAAACGGGCTGGTCTGTATGGTGGATCTTGAAGACTACGAATATACGAAAGGCAGTGAAAACCTTATCCGTGCTACAGAAGATACGATATTAGAGCGGATACCACCCAGGGTAGAGATACGCAAAGACGCAAAAATGGAATCCCCACATATCATACTGCTGTTTGAAGATAAAGACGATATACTTTTCAAAAAGTTGAATGCTGAAAAGGACGAAATGCAAAAGCTGTATGATTTCGATTTGATGCAGGATTCGGGGCATATTGAAGGAAGGCTGGTACCAAAGGATTTGGAAGGATATATTGTCGAAACGTTCGCCAATATCAAGGAAAAAGCCGGCGATCCGCCATTCCTCTTTGCGGTTGGCGACGGCAACCACTCTTTAGCTACTGCCAAGGCTTGTTATGAGCAATTGAAAAAGGATGATGGTGAGGATATTGCCAAGGGCAGCCCAGCGAGATACGCACTTGTTGAGCTTGTAAATATCTATGATAAAGCGCTCGTCTTCCGTCCGATCCACAGGGTGCTCTTTGGCGTTGGAGCCATAGATTGCTCGGCTGCGCTGACAAAGATAATCCGCGAACAAGGCGGAGAGGATGTATCCTGCGCATGGTATCAATCACTTAGACAGGCGGAGGACCAGATAAAAAAGATTCCCGCGGGAAGCCATATTTTTAGGATGTATACGCAGGATTTTATCGGCGTATTATGTGTTGGCAAGCCTTCCAGCACGATTGAGGCGGCAACTTTGCAAAACGCGCTGGACGTATATTTGGAAGGAACTGGAGTCAACATAGATTATATACACGGGGATAACGCGGCGCAGGAGCTTGGCTCTATGGAGGGCAACCTTTCGTTCCTGCTGCCGACGATGGATAAAGCCTCGCTTTTTGAGGCTGTACGAAGGGACGGCCGGCTCGTAAGAAAGACTTTTTCAATGGGTGAAGCCGATGATAAGAGATTCTATTTGGAATGCAGAAAAATAAAATAGGCTAGGGATAGTCCTTTTGATTAAATTTGGAGGAATATATGGCAATTTATGTTGCTAAGTTCGGAGGTTCTTCACTTGCAGACGCCGAACAGTTCAAGAAGGTCAAGGGTATAATCGAGGCGGATACCAAACGCAGATATGTCGTGCCGTCTGCCCCCGGCAAGCGGGACGCAAACGATATAAAAATAACGGATATGCTCTATACCTGCGCAGCAAAGGCTAAGGAAAACGAGGACTTTCAGGATGTATTCGCATCCTTGAGCCAGCGGTATACCGATATCATAGCGGCATTGGGTATGGACCTGGATATATCTAAAACGCTTATAGATATATATGAAAAGATAAAAACGGAAGCCTCTCCGGCTTTTGCTGCCAGCCGCGGTGAATACCTGAATGGTTTGATCTTAGCCGAATACCTTGGGTTCGGATTTTTTGACCCTGCAGACGCGATCTTTTTTGATGATGCGGGCAAGCTTGATATGGAAAAGACAAACCGGGCGCTTTCCAAAGGGCTGATGAAATGCGGGAACGCCGTGATTCCGGGATTTTACGGAAGCGACTCGCATGGGAATATCAAAACATTTTCCCGCGGCGGTTCGGATATATCCGGAGCGATAGTGGCAAGCGCGGTAGGTGCGGATCTTTATGAAAACTGGACGGACGTTTCCGGCTTTTTGATGGCGGATCCCCGTATAGTCACCAGTCCACGGGTAATCAATGTATTGACCTACAGCGAACTAAGGGAGCTTGCATATATGGGCGCGACTGTCTTGCATGAGGACAGCATCTTTCCGGTGCGGCATGCGGGCATACCGATCAACGTCCGCAATACAAACAGGCCTTCCGATAACGGTACAATGATAGTGCCAGAAATCAAGGAAAACATGTCCAAAAGCAGTATTACCGGCGTTGCAGGAAAGAAAAACTTCACGGTAATAACGATTGAAAAGGATAGGATGAATACGGAGCTTGGCTTCGTTCGAAAAGTGCTTTCGTGCCTGGAAAAGCAGGGCATCTCGTTTGAGCATATGCCGACGGGGATAGATTCGATATCTTTGGTAATAGCAGATAATCAGCTGGAAGGCAAATTGGATATGCTTACCGAAAGTATCCGTGAGGTATGCGCCCCGGATACGCTTCTAATAAATGATAATATGGCCATCATCGCGACAGTAGGCCACGGCATGATCCGCAAGGTGGGTATATCGTCTCGCTTGTTTGGCGCATTGGCTACCAGCAAGGTGAACATCAGAATGATAGACCAGGGATCGAGCGAAATGAATATTATCATCGGAGTAGAGAACGATGATTTTGAAAAAGCGGTCAACGCCATTTATTATGCCTTTGTAAGCTAGACAAGGGTTTTGGGGAGAAAAAATTGTTTTTAGTTTTCTGGAATTCATTTCAAGCTATTCTTGTTATTGTGATAATAACTGGCATTGGTGTATTTCTGGCAAAAAAGAATATATTGACCGAAAGCTTCGGAAAAACAATATCAACACTAGTTATGACTGTAACAATGCCTGCAATGGTCATGTCCAGCGTATTGACACAGTTTACTTCGGATATGCTTGGCGAAGCGGCGATGGCGATACTTTCAGCCTTTGTGCTGCTATTGGCAAGTATGCTGATCGCACATCTGTTTATATGGATATTCCGCGTACCAAAAGGAAGGCGCGGGCTTTTTAGGGCGTTTTTTGTTTTTTCAAACGCAGTTTTCATAGGCGTACCTGTTTCAAGGGCATTTTTCGGAGAAGGCGCTGTCCATATCGCACTGTACTTCTATATTGCCAACACCTTCCTATTCTGGTTATTGGCGGTGCCGGGCATAGCGATGGATATAGATGGCGCTGAGAAACAGCCTCTCAGGCAAAACTTAAAAAAGGTTTTGACTCCTCCACTTATAACTTTTGTCGTAAGCATAATACTCGTTTTATTAAATGTGAGATTGCCCATGTTCGTCATGAGTACGGCAGATTACCTCGGCAGCATGACGACACCGCTTGCGCTGATATATTCAGGTACAATAATATATAATATAGGGAAAACCGGGCTGGCATTCAATAAGGATGTTTTGGGCGTTAGTATCGGGCGGTTCGTGGTTTCGCCATTGCTTTATTTTTTTGTATTGGCGCCGCTTTTTGGTATAGACGGATTGACGATGAACGTTATGACGATACAGGCATCCATGCCCGTAATCGTTAGCGGAATGATAGTTACAGAGAGCTATGGCGCTGATAAGACGTTTGCCGGGTCCTGTTTTTTTTGGACCACGATAATCGCTGTTGCGGCGTTGCCGGTATATATGATGCTATTTTAGAGTATTCGGGAGGTAAGTTTTGATAAAGAGGGTTTTTGTTGAAAAAAAAGAAGGCTTTGATATTGAGGCACAGGGACTTTTTGCCGATCTTTCGCACATATTGGGCATAGCGTCTTTGAGCGGCGTCAGGATATTAAACAGGTATGACATATCAGGATTGGATGAGGCGGACTTCCAGGCGGCTTTGCATCTGATTTTCTCTGAGCCGCCGGTAGACAGGATATATTTTGAGGAATTCCCTGCAAACCCTGAAGAATGGGTTTTTGCCGTCGAATATCTGCCCGGCCAATATGACCAAAGGGCAGATAGCGCTGCGCAGTGTATCCAGCTGTTGACACAGAAGGGAAGGCCGGAGATTGCTGTCGCTAAGGTATTTGCTATATCCGGAAGCTTATCTGGCGCTGAAAAGAAGCGGATAAGCGAGTATTGCATAAATCCCGTCGATTCGAGGGAGGCAGCGCTTGGAAAACCGGAAACATTGACCGCCGTATATGACGAACCACAGAATGTAAAGGTTTTGACGGGCTTTTGTAACATGGATGAAGCCGGTTTGAAATCTTTGCATGAGGATATGGCTTTAGCTATGAGCCTTGATGATTTGGCTTTTTGCAGAGATTATTTTATTGAAGAAAAACGTGACCCTACGGTAACCGAGATCCGCGTAATAGATACTTATTGGTCGGATCATTGCAGGCATACGACGTTTTTGACAAAGATAGAAAACGTTGAGATAGAGGAAGGCCCGTATTCCGGATGCATAAAGGAAGCATATGACGACTACATTTCCATGAAGCAAAGGCTGTATGGCGCAAACAAGGATACGACGCTTATGAATATGGCGACAATCGGGATAAAGGATGCACTATCAAAGGGCCTTTTGGAGGATTTGGACGCGTCGGAGGAGATAAATGCCTGCAGCATAAAGGCTAAGGTCAACGTAGACGGTTCCGCTCGGGATTACCTGATCATGTTTAAAAACGAGACGCACAACCACCCGACGGAGATAGAACCGTTTGGAGGCGCCGCCACATGTTTGGGCGGAGCTATACGTGATCCTCTTTCGGGCAGGGCGTATGTATATCAGTCCATGCGCGTGACAGGCTGCGGAAACCCTCTTGTGAAGGTAGAAGATACGATAGAAGGTAAACTCCCGCAGATAAAGCTGACGCGCGGGGCTGCGCAGGGATTCAGCAGCTACGGCAACCAGATCGGACTAGCGACCGGGCATGTGGATGAGATATACCACGACGGGTTTGTAGCGAAACGTATGGAGATCGGCGCGGTCAT